>JAMOBD010000004.1 GCA_039908345.1 Magnetospirillum sp. WYHS-4 | reverse complement strand
CCGTGACGGTCGACCTGGCCCAGGGAACCGCCAGTGGCGGGGCCGGAACCGATAGCCTGTCGAACATCGAGGATATCGAAGGATCGGCCCATGCCGATACCCTGATCGGCGATGCCGGCAACAACAATTTCCATCTGGCGGCCGGACACGTCCAGGCGGGGGAGGTCATCGACGGTGGGGCGGGCTACAACAACCTGCATATCGCCGGGGACAACGACCTGCGCGGCGCCTCGCTTGCCAATCTCCAGGGGTTCGGCTTCCAGGGGGAGAATACCCAGGGAACCGTCAATCTGTCCCAATTGACCGCGCTGGGCGGGAATCTAACCATCGGTTCGCTGGACGGTGCCGCCGGGCAGAAGCTGGTGGTCAAGCTGGATGGCGAGGGCTGGGAATCCGCCTTTGCCTCTGGCGACGGAATCGCCTCGATCATCCTGGATGGGTCGGAGCGCGGCGACGACCTCACCCTCGATCCGTATTCATACTATTGGTGGGGCAATACGAACCTGATCGGCGGGACGGGAAACGATACCCTCATCGCCCAGGATGCATTGCCCGTCATGCTGGGCGGCGCGGGGAACGATATCCTTCAGATCTCGGGAACCTCCACCGCCACCCAGACTCTCGACGGCGGCAGCGGCACCGATACGCTCCTGGCCTCGGGCTGGGCGGACATCCGGAACGTCGGCTCCTTCTCGGGAGTCGAGCAGATCGCCTTCACGGGAAGCAGCGCCACCCTTTATGCCACGGCGGCGCAACTCGCCGGCATCGCCATCGATGGGGCGGGAAGCGCGGTGACGCTTGGCGTCAACGACCTGTCGGGACTGAATCTGGTCAACTGGGGAACGGACGACACGATCATCCTGGCCGGGGGCGGCGGCGACGACACGATCACCGGCACCACGGGCGACGACACCTTGCAGGGCGGCGCCGGCAACGACGTTCTCAACGGCGGCGTGGGCTATGACCATGCCTATTACGTCGGCCATTCCGGGTACGCGGATGTCGATCTGGCGGCGGGAACCGCCAGCGGCAGCGGCGGCAACGACACCTTGTCGGGCATCGAGGGCATCGTCGCGGACGGCAATGTGCGGAGCATCACCGGCGATGGCGGCGACAACATCTTTGTCCTCCGGAATGGCAGTCCTCAGACGCTGGTGGGCGGCGCCGGCACCGATACCGTGCTCGTCCGGGACAGCTTCGACCTGACCCCGGCGACGACCTTCGATACCATCGAACAGCTGAAGATCGATGCTCCTTCCACCAGTTCGTCACCCATGGTGACCCTGTCGAAGGCCCAGTTCGACGCCCTGACGACCATCGATGCCGGTGGCGACATGACCGGCACAAGTTCCTGGATTGACTTCGACGGCGGCAGCGTGTTCAACCAGGGCGCGGTCATCAAGGTGAAAGGCTTTACCGATACCTACACGGGCCTGACCCTGGATGCCTCCAGCGGCAAGACCTACCTGGATTGGGGCGACGGTCCCGGCTGGACCGGTGGCCATGGCGCCATGCTGTGGCTGTATGGCACCTACGCTTCCACGGCGGTGAATTTCACCGGTTCGAGCGTCGCCGATGTGCTGAGCGGCGGCTCCGGGGCCGATATCCTGGCGGGCGGCGCCGGCAACGACGTGCTGTCCGGCAACGCCGGCATCGATACCCTCAGCGGCGGAGCGGGAACGGATCGGCTGCTCGGCGGTGACGGCAACGACATCTTCCTGTTCAACACGGGCGATGTGGCGGCGGGCGAGACCATCATCGGCGGCACCGGCATCGACACGCTCCGCGTCACCGCCGATACCGATTTCCGGAATACCACCGTGTCCGGCATCGAGCGGATCGAATTGCAGGGCCATACCGTCGATATGACCCTTTCCCAGGCGGACTCGGGCGAGACCGGCGGCGGCTATTTGACCCTGGTGGGCGGAACCGGTAGCGACGTCCTGCGCATTCATGCCGACTCGGTGAACGAGGACTTCCGCGCCCAGATCGGGGGCATGCTCTCTCCCGCCACCCTCGACGGCACCTCGGGAATTGACCGCGTCGAGCTGATCGGAAGCTCCGGCAACGACACGATGCGGGACTTCTACAACATTTACAGCGTCCTGGACGGCGGCGCGGGCAACGACCTGTTGCAGGCCACCTACGGCAACGGCGTCTACCTGGGCGGAGCCGGCGACGACGTCTTCGATTTTTCCATGGCCCTGGCCGCCGTGTCCGGCACGGTGGATGGCGGCGACGGCTACGACCGCATCGCGATGACCTCGGGGACCCTGACCAGCCTCGGTGGCGCCGATGTCCTCAACGTCGAACAGGTTGATTACGGCGACTCCACGACCCTGCGGGCCTATGGCTACAATGCCGGGGACTTCGGCGGCACCGCGACCCAGTTCAACGGCCTGGCCGCGGTGAACTCCCTTACCTTCCAGGCGACCACGGGTGGCACCTTCGACCTGTCGACCCTGGTGTTCACGGGCGTCCTTCCTCCCTCCGTAACGATCAACGACGGCGGCATAAACACCACGTCCTCGCGCGACATCGTCGGTACCGCCTTCCGCGATACCATCACCGGCAGCACCGCCATGGACTGGATCGAGGGCGGGGCGGGCAACGACATCCTGAACGGCGGCAACGGCCTCGACATCGTCTCCTACGCCCATGCCGGGTCCGGGGTGAGTGTTACCCTCACCGAGGGCGCCGCCACGGCCTATACCCCTTCTGGCACCGTGGTCAGTTCACAGGGCACCGATAGTCTTGTCGGCTTCGAGGGGGTGTTGGGCTCGCTTCACGACGACACCTTCACCATGGTCGGCACCAACAACTATTACGCCGGCATGAACATGCTGGATTACTCCAACGCCACCGCCTCGGTAACCGTGAATCTGGCGTCCGGTACGTCCAGCGGCGGCGCGGGCAACGATACCTTCTCGGGCTTCGAGATGGTCGCGGGCTCGGCTTTTGACGACGTCTTCACCGGAAGCACCGGCACCAACTGGCTGTTCTACGGTCATGCCGAGAGCGGCGTCACCGTCGACCTGGGTCTGGGTGCCGCCACGGGCGGCGGCGAAGGCAGCGACAGCTTCACCGGCTTCGAGGCCATCTGGGGCTCGCAGTATGACGACACCCTCATCGGTGGCACTGGCAACGATAGCTTCCTGGGCGGCTACGGCAATGATGTCATCGATGGCGGCACGGGCACCAACACCGTTGATTACAGTTTGCAGCCAACCATTAACGCCATTACCGCCAACCTGACCACGGGCGTTGTCGATGCCGGTGTCTACGGCACGGATACCCTCATCAACATCCAGTCCATCAAGGGCACCGGCACCGCCGACTCCATTACCGGCAGCGCCGGCAACGACACCATCGTAAGCTCGGGGGGCCAAGATCGCATTTATTCCGGCGCTGGCGACGACACCATCGTCTTCGGCATGAGTGGGGGAACCGGCGGCACCATCGATGGCGGGGCCGGATTGGATATCCTCGATCTGAGGACGGTCACCACCTATGTCTACCTGCATCTGTACGGAGATGCGGGCAATAACGAGCTGTACTTTGGCACCTATGCCCGTCTCTTCGGCATCGAGGCGGTGTACGGCCCCAATGCCGGAAGCCTTCTTTTCGCCAGCATGAATGCGGACACCATCGTCGGCGGGACGGGAGGCGACTACATCGCCGGCCTGGGCGGAGACGACTTCCTGGACGGTGGCGCCGGCACGGACCTGTTGTGCTACTCCGCGCCCAATAGCAATGCGGCCAGCACCTCGGTGCCGACGTCCTACTGGGCGACCGCCTCCATCACGGTCGATCTCTCCCTGGGGACGGCCTCGGGCGGCGCCGGCAACGATGTCCTGGCAAATTTCGAAAATGTCCAGGGATCGGCCTACAACGACACCCTGATCGGCAATTCCGGCGTGAACCTCATCAAGGGCGCCTCCGGGGACGATACGATCATCGGCGGAGCCGGGAGCGACACCCTTGAAGGCGGCACCGGCAACGACACGCTTGTCCATGACGCGGCCGACGTCTCGGTCGCGGGCGGCTCGGGCACCGATCTGCTGAGCGTCACCACGGCCACCAGCCTGAACCTGGCCACTGCCACGGGCCTTTCCGGAATTGAAAAGATCGCGCTGGAGACGGCCGGTGGGGCCACTCTCGGCGTCAATGCCGCATCGATCGTGGCCCTGTCCGACAACGACACCCTGATCGTCACCGGCTCGGCCGACGACACGGTGACCTTGGCCTCGGGCACCGCCGCCGATTGGACAGCCGGAGCCGACCAGACCATCGACGGCACCCTGTTCCGGGTCTACACCAGCGGCACCGCGACCCTGAAGATCGCCTCGACCGTCAATCAGACGGGCATGTTCCCCTCCGTCACCCTGACCGGGACCGCGGGCAACGACACCCTGACCGGCGGGATGGGCGACGATATCCTGACCGGCGGCGCTGGCAACGACGTCGCCGTGTTCTCGGGAAACCGCGCCGACTACACCGTCGCTACCGACGCCGCCACCTGTGTGACGACGGTGACCGGCGCCGACGGCACCGACATCCTGTCCGGCGTGGAGAAGCTGCGCTTCGCCGACCAGGACTTGGCGGTGGTCACCCCCGTCTCCTGGATCGGCGGCTCGGGGAGCTATTACACGGCCGCCAACTGGGACTCGGGCTATGTCCCCAACTTCATGAACGACGTGACGATTTCCAGCGGCAGCGTGACCTATCCGTCTAATTGGATGTCGTGGACGGTCCACTCCCTGGCCCTGTCGGGCGCGGGCACCTCGCTCACCCTCGGCCTCGGCGGCAGCCTGACCGTAAATAATGAAGCGACCGTCGGGGCCGGCAGCACGCTCACGGTCGGCAGCAGCGGAGTCCTGGCGGGCACGCTTGCCAACAGCGGGACATTGTCCCTGGGAAGTTACAGCGACAGTCCCGACTTGGTCCTGACCAACCTTGCCGGCGGGTCCGTAACCACCTCGGGATTCAATATCCAGGTTGGAAGCTTCGCCTCCAATGCCGGCACGGTGACCGTCAGTGCGGCCGCGACGACGGTCAACGTGTCAACCCTGATCGTCGCCGGCGACATGGTCAACACGGGAACCATTCACCTGAGCGCGGGAGGCTCCAATTCCACCCTGGAGATGTCGACCGGGACCCTGACCAATGCGGAGGGGGCCACCATTTCCTCCTCGGGGGCCTCCGGTACGGCGGGCCTGATCGGCCAGTTCGTCAATCAGGGGACGATGACCCTCGATTGCCAGTCCGACTATCTCTATGGCGCGTCGACAGGCATGGTCAACAGCGGCCAGATAAGCGGGGGCCTTTGGATCAGCAACTCGACGCTGACGCTGGCCGCCGGAGGGACGGCGACCTATTACTTGAGTAGCGGCGGAACGCTGAATGTGGCGGATGGGGCGACGCTCGGCAGCGTGGGCCAGACGTATTCGGGAAGCTTCATCGATGTCGTCGGCGCCATCGACCCGGGCGGGGCGGGAGCCACGGCGACGCTGAGCGCGTCATCGGCCGTCACCTTCCTGGATGGCGGCGACCTGGCCATCGACGTTTCCGCCTCCGGCAACGACCGCCTG
Source organism: Magnetospirillum sp. WYHS-4 (assembly GCA_039908345.1). Taxonomy (NCBI): domain Bacteria; kingdom Pseudomonadati; phylum Pseudomonadota; class Alphaproteobacteria; order Rhodospirillales; family Rhodospirillaceae; genus Magnetospirillum; species Magnetospirillum sp. WYHS-4. The sequence goes on along the minus strand of JAMOBD010000004.1, from coordinate 94,436 downwards.
ACGGCGTCGGGCGCCCTGAACCTGAGTGCGGCCGGCAACGTGCTCAGCCTCAACTTCCTGAACGGCCACGTTCCCACCGACGGCCAAGTCATCACGGTGGCCAGCGGCGGCAGCGTTACCGGCACCTTCGAGTCCATCACCCACAACCTGGGGGCTGGCTACGATCTGAGCACGGCCTATACGGCGACCGCCGTCACCGTCACCTTCGACGTCGTCGGTCTCGTGCTGACGGGGACCGCCGCCAACGACACCCTGACCGGCGGCACGGGCGACGATACCCTGACCGGCGGCCTGGGCAGCGATTCGCTGGACGGCGGCGCCGGAATCGACACGGCCGTCTTCGCCGGCAACGCGAGCAACTACCTGATCGGCGCCAGCGGCGGCGCCGTCACGGTCACCAGCGCGACTTACCCCAGCAGCGAGGGGGACGACACGCTGTCCAACATCGAGAACCTGCAATTCGCGGACGTTACCTTCGGTGTTCATGTCGCCGCCGGGCAGGTTTCCCTTGCCGGCACCGCCGGGAACGACATCCTGCAGATGCAGGAAGGCATCGCGGCGGTTCTCGGTGGCGCCGGCAACGACGTCCTGTCCGCCACCGGAGAGGGCATGTACCTCTCGGGCGGCGACGGCAACGACCACCTGAGCGGCTGGTCCTGGGGGCAGACCCTGGACGGCGGCGCGGGATTCGACATCGTCGACTATTCGGTCTTCTCCAATACGATCGTCAACCTGCAGACCGGCGTCGCCGAGAACAACGGCACCTATTATGGCGAGCATGCCCTTGTCGGCATCGAGGGCGTGATCGGCGGCGATTCCTTCGATACCTTCATCGGCACCGGGGCGGACGAATTCTTCCAGGGTGGTTTTGGTGGCGACGACATCACCGGTGGCGGAGGCAACGACGTCTTCGCCATCCGGGCCGGGGATTCCGACATCGCCTCGGACTTGATCACCGATTTCACCACCGGCCAGGACAAGATCAGCTTCGTCGGCATGACGGGCATCGAATACGACGCGGCTCAGGCGCCGATCTCGGGCCCGACGGTGGAGACGGTGACCGCCCAGATCGACACTGCGGGCGTCGACAACCGCCTGCATTTTATCACGGTGGGGACGGACGGCTACCTCTACGTCAAGGACGGCGATAATTCCTCCGGCTTCAACCAGACCCTGGTCAAGCTGGCCGGCGTCACCGCCGCGCCGGCCATGAGCGACATCCTTGGCGTCACTGGCGTCGGCGGCCTGACCCTGACGGGCACGACCGGGAACGATTCCCTGGTCGGCGGCGACGGCGAGGACGTGGCGATCTTCGCCGGGGATTCCGCCGGCTACCGGATTTCCGTCTCGGGAGGCGCCCTCACGGTAACCGACATCGACTCCGCCGACGGGAACGAGGGTACCGATACTCTGCGTTCCGTCGAGGTCCTGCGTTTCGCCGACGGCGACATGCGCGCGGCACCGATCCTCACCGGCGGAACCCTGGTCAATTCCTACACCGATAGCAATCAGGACCAGCCCTCGATCATCGCTCTGGAGGACGGGGGCTACCTGGCCACCTGGGTCTCTTCCGGACAGGATGGGGAATACGGCGGCATCTTCGCCCAGTTCTACGATGCCGATGGGCAGGCGGCGGGCACTGAGTTCTGGATCAACTCCAGCACGGCCGGGGACCAGACGGCCCCCGTGGCGACGGCCCTTGCGGACGGCAATATCGCCATCGTCTGGGAGACCGACGCCTACGGCGAACGCGAGGTCAAGGGGTGCATCTACAACCAGAACTATGGACGCGTGAAGGACGAGTTCACCATCAATACAACAACGACCGGCATCCAGAACAAGCCGGCGCTGTCGGCGCTGTCGGACGGCGGCTTCGTCGTCACCTGGACCTCCGGCAGCACCTACGAGGTCTTTGCCCAGCGCTTCGACGGCACCGGCGATCCGGTGAGCCGGGATGGGGCGACGCCGGGCGCCGACGAATTCCAGGTCAACGCCACGACCGGCGACAGCCAGAGCCAGTCCTCGGTGACGAGCCTCGCGGACGGCGGTTTCCTGGTGGTCTGGCGCTCCTACGCCCAGGCGGGCGACGGCAGCTACGGTGGCATCTTCGGCCGGCGCTACGACGCCGACGGCGTCGCGCAGGGCGGCGAATTCCAGGTCAACAACCTCGTCACCCAGAACGACCAATCCGGACCGCAGGTGACGGGCCTGGCCGGTGGCGGCTTCGTCGTCACCTGGACCTCGCCCGACGGGCCCGGCGTGGGAGCCGATGGAAGCATCCGGGGTCGTTGCTACGATGCTTCGGGGGTGGCGCTGGGTGACGAGTTCCAGGTCAGCACCGCCGACGCCGGGCAAGGGGACGTCTCGGTGGCGGCCCTGGACGGCGGTGGCTTTGTCGCGGTCTGGTGCGACGATGCCGACGGCGACGGAAATGGCGACGTCCAGGCCCAACTCTACTCGGCCGCCGGAAGCCCGGTCGGCGATCCCATCCTCGTCGATGTGCCGGGTTCCGCCTGGGGAATGCAGCCTTCGGTGGCCGCCCTGGCGAATGGCGGATTCACGGTGACCTGGGCCGCCTGGACCGACAGCATGTCCGATGTCTACCTGGCCCGCTACGACGCCGACGGCAACGCGCTCGACGTGGTGGGCGTGGCCCTGACGGGTGGCAGCCAGGCCGATGCCATGAACGCCGGCGCCGGAGACGATATCCTGACCGGTGGCGCCGGCGACGATACCCTGGCGGGCGGCGCCGGCGAAGACGCGGCGGTCTTCGCCGGCGACATGGCCGGCTACCGGATTTCCCTCGTGGACGAGGCGCTGACGGTCGAGGATATCGATACCCAGAACGGTGACGAAGGCACGGATACCCTGCGGTTCGTCGAGACTCTCAGCTTCGCCGATACCAATATCGCGGTGTCGAGAAGCGGGGAATTCCGGGTGAATGCCACCGTCGCCAACAGTCAGTACGAAGCCTCGATGACGGCGCTTTCCGGAGGGGGCTTCATCGTCACCTGGACTTCCTACGATCAGGACGGCAGCAGCGCCGGCATCTACGGCCAGCGCTATGGCGCCGACGGCGCGGCCATCGGCGGGGAATTCCGGGTCAACACCACCACCTTCGACGAGCAATCCGAACCCACGGTGGCCGCGCTGGCCGACGGCGGCTTCGTGGTCGCCTGGACTTCCTTCGATCCGGACTCTAAGGATATCTACGGCCAGCGCTATGGCGCCGACGGCGTGGCGCAGGGCGGTGAATTCCAGGTCAACACCACCTGGAGCGGCGATCTGAATGTGCCCTCGGTGGCCGCGCTCTCCGACGGCGGCTTCGTGGTCGCCTGGGGGGATTACCATTACGATATCGAGACCGATACCGATGTGTATACCTCCCATGGACAGCGGTTCGACGCGACGGGAATCGCGGTCGGCGACGAATTCGAGATCACTTCTTCGGATGAACCCGCGGTGGCCGGATTGAAGGGCCAGGATGGCGGATTCGTGGTCACCTGGACGTCCTATGAGACGGACATGGAAGGCATTTACGGCCAGCGATACGCCGCCGACGGAACGACGGTGGGCGACGCGTTCCAGGTCAGCACCGATCATCCCGACGCCGAACAGGCCCATCCGGTGGCGGCGGCGCTGGCGGACGGCGGCTTCGTGGCCGTCTGGCGATCGTACAATCAGGACGGCGAGGTCGGGGGGATCTACGGCCAGCGTTTCGATGCCGCCGGGGCGGCGGCCGGAAGCGAATTCCGGATCAACACCTATGTGACGGACGACCAATACCAGCCCACGGTGGCGGCGCTGGCCGATGGCGGCTTCGTGGTCGCCTGGGCGTCCTGGTACCAGGACGGCGAGGCGGGAGGCATATACGGGCAGCGCTACGATGCCGCCGGGGCGGCCGTGGGCGGCGAGTTCCGGGTCGCCGGGGCCACTGCCGGCGATCAATCCGAACCCACGGTGACGGCGCTGGCGGACGGCGGCTTCGTGGTGGCATGGATGTCGTACCTCCAGGACCGCCAAGAGGGCGACATTTATTGCCAGCGTTTCGATGCCCACGGCGAAGCCTTGGGAACCCTGACCCTGACCGGCGGGCCCGGCGACGACACCATCATGGTCGGCGACGGCGACCAGATCCTCATTGGCGGCGAGGGTTTCGACACCGTCGGCTATGATTCAGCGACATCCGGCGTGGCGGCGGACCTGGCGGCGGGGACCGCCAGCCATGGCGGCGACACCGATACCCTGGTCGGCATCGAGGCGATCGTCGGTTCCGGCCACGCCGACAGCCTGCTGGGCAACAACGACGACAACGAATTCAATGGCGGCGCGGGCAACGACGTTCTGGTCGGCAACGGCGGCAACGACAGGCTGAAGGGCGGAGACGGCAACGACGTGCTTCAGGGCGATGCCCGCCTGGCGCCTGAAACCGCCGTCGAGACGGAAGCCGCCTACCAGTCCGGCCTCAACGACACCCCGTCCGGGGCCCTGGATCTGGGCGTCCTGACGGCGGCCGGGCCCATCGCGGTGGGCGGCGCCATCAATCCGGACGACTGGAACGACGTGGACTTCTACAGCTTCACGCTGGAGGCGGACGCGACCCTGTTCCTCGATACCGACGGCTTGGAGATCGACACCGTGCTTTCGGTCTTCGACGCCGAGGGACGCCTGATCGCCTACGGCGACGACGATCAGAGGTTCAGTACGTACGACGAATACAATTACGAATCCTTCATCGGCCCGTTGAACCTCGCCGCCGGCACCTATCGGCTGGGGGTATCCGGCTTCGGGAACGATCCCGTCGGGCTGCAATATGCCTTCGAGGGCGAGGGCGGGGGCGGGGGTCTCATCGGCGGCGAGGTGGTGGACGTCGGTGAGATCGATACGTCGTTCCTGGGAGGTTCGAATTGGGGCGGCGACTACCGCCTGGTCCTGCGGGCCGGCTACGACGGCATCGACAGCGAAGGCGAGGCCGGCACCGGAACCGGCAACGATACCCTGGCGACCGCTCAGGCGGCCGGCACCCTGGGGGCCCACGCGGCGGATACGCTTTGGCTGCAAGGCTGGGTGGATACGTCCCAGGACGTGGACTTCTACAGCTTCACCCTGGAGCAGACGTCCGACCTGTGGCTCCAAGCCGGCCAGTTGGGAAGCAGCCTGGACACCGGGCTTTCGGTCTTCGACGCCTCGGGCCACCTGCTCTTCCATTCCTATGACGGTGGCCTTTCGGTCACCGACGCGGCGATCGGCGGCGAGTATTACGATCAGGGCGCGGATGAATACCTCGGAGCGACCCTGGATGCCGGGACCTACTACGTGGCGGTGTCGGATAACGGTATCTATCCGGCCGAGTTGTCCCAGATGTCGGCGTCCTGGGAAAACCTGTCCCTGGCCGGTCAAGTGATCCTGAACGCCGGATCGAACGCCACCTTCGCCCAGGACACCTATGCGACGCCGACCACCGGCGACTACTGGCTGATGATCCGCAGCAGCCTGCCATGGGCCAGCCTTCGCGGGTACGACATCCTGGTGGGCGGCGCCGGCGACGATACCCTTCTCGGCGGCCGGGACGAGGATGAGGCGCACTTTTCCGGCGCCATGGGCGGCTACCGGATTTCCACCGATGGCATTGTCGTGACGGTCACCGACATTGATGCCGGCGACGGCGCCGACGGCACCGACACCCTGCATGACGTCGAATACCTGTGGTTTACCGCGAGCGATGAGTACCTCAACCTCTATTACGACAACGGCTGGGTCCTGGAGGGGGGCGACGAGTCCAACACCATCCATGCCGGGGCGGGCGACCAGACCCTCAACGGCATGGCGGGCAACGACGTCCTGGACGGCGGCGCCGGCAGCGACACCGCCGTCTACTGGTATGCCGACGAGGGCATCACCGTCAGCCTGGCGGGTGGCACGGCGAGCGACGGCCAGGGCGGCACCGACAGCTTGGTCTCCATCGAGAACCTGGTCGGCGGCGACTGGGACGATACCCTGACCGGCGATTCCGGCGACAACGTCATCGAGGGCGGTTGGGGCAGCGACACCCTGGACGGCGGCGCGGGGACCGATACGGTGTCCTTCCGGGGCGCCGGCGAGGGCGTCGTCGTCAGCCTGGCGGACGGCACGGCCGACGAGGGCGGCGCGATCGACACCCTGAGCGGCTTCGAGAGCGTGATCGGCTCCGATTACGGCGACGACCTGACCGGTGATTCCGGCGACAACGTCCTCACCGGCGGCTTGGGCAGCGACACCCTGCACGGCGGGGACGGCGAAGACGTCGCCGTCTTCTCCGGCGCCATGGCGGGGTACAGCATCGCGATGGGCGAGGGGACCCTGACGGTCACCGATATCAATCCCGGCGATGGAGATGATGGCGCCGACCTCCTTTACGACTTCGAGTCTCTGCGCTTCGCCGATGGCGATGTCACCTTCGACCTCCTGGCCGGCACCATGGCCGGCGGCGCCGGCAACGACGTCCTGCCCATGGCCGCCGGCATCACCCTGCACGGCGGGGCGGGCGACGATGTGCTGCGCGGCGCGTCGGACGTGGATTGGCTCCGTGGCGACGGCGGGAACGATACCCTTTTCGTCGATGCCTACGACGACGTGGATGGCGGCGTGGGCACCGATACCGTGGGTCTCGACGGCGACTGGTTGCAGGGCGTCGATCTGGGCGCCGTGTCCTGGTCCGGCATCGAGATCGTCAAGCTGGGCGACAGCAACGCCAGCGTGACCGCGGCGGCAGTGGCGGCCGTCTCGGACGGCGGGGCCCTGACCCTCCTGGGCGGGGGAGAGGTGATCTTGGCCGACCTGGGCTGGGTCCGCCAGGCCGACCAGGCTCTCGACGGCCGGGCCCTGCTGGTCTTCGAGAACGACGGCAAGACCTTGCGGGTGGATGCCGAGACGAACATCGCGGCGAATTACAACGAGGCGGTGATGGCGACCCAGGCCTCGGTCGACACCGACGAGGACACCGCCAAGGCCATCACCCTGTCAGGGAATGACGCCGACGGCGACTGGCTGAGCTTCGGCATTGAGGGGCTGCCGGCCCACGGCACCCTCTACCAGTACGCCGCAGGGGGGAGCCTCGGCGCCCTCGTCGACTGGGATGTCACCGACCCCGGCGGCCGGGTGATCTATGTGCCGGACGCCAACTATAACGGCCCCGACTCCTTCGCCATCATGGCCTGGGACGGCAAGGGCTACTGGTCGGACGTGGCGGTCGTCGACGTGACCGTCAATCCGGTCGCCGACGTGGCCAGCTTCGACGGAGCCAGCGCCGACCATGCCATTTCCGTGGTCGCCGGCAAGGTCGTGGTCACGGACGGCGAGGGTGCGGCCACGACGCTGGATCATGTCGATGTCCTGGATTTCACCGACCGCGATTTTGCCGTGACGGGGGACGACGGCCAGGTCAATACCTACACCACCGATTCCCAGGACGAACCCGCCATCGCTGTCCTGGCCGGCGGCGGCCATGTCGTCATCTGGAGTTCCCGTGGGCAGGACGGAAGCTACGAGGGCGTCTTCGGCCAGCGCCATGACATTCATGGCCGGCCGGTGGGCGACGGATTCCAGGTCAACACCACCGCGACAAACGACCAGAACCAGCCTGCAGTCGCCGCCCTGGCCGACGGCGGCTTCGTGGTCACCTGGACAAGCGACTATGTTTCGGGCAGCGGATACGCATACAACAATCTTTGCGGGCAGCGTTTCGATGCCGATGGCGCGCCCGTCGAGGATCAGTTCAACATCACGGCGAACGGCACCGGCTGGCAGGACAACTCCATGGTCGTCGGGCTGGACGACGGCGGGTTCATCGTTACCTGGCGAAACATCAAGGTCGTAAGCGGCGGGAGCACCTCCTACGACGTTTACGGAAAGCGCTACGATGCCGATGGCGCGGTCGTCGGCGATCCGTTCAATGTCACGGAGGGCAGCGGGTTCGGGTATTCCCCGGCGATCACGCTTCTGTCCGACGGCGGTTTCCTGATCGCCTGGACGAGTTCATCCGGATCGGCCGTCCGTGGCCGGCGCTACGATGCCGACGGCATCGCCTCGGGCGAGCCCTTCCAGATCAGCACCACGACGACGGGCAACGAGGGCGTGCCCACACTGGCGGCGCTGGCGGACGGCGGCTTCGTGGCGATCTGGACATCCCGGGGCGAGGACATCAACGGCCCCAGGAGCGTCCATGGCCAACGTTTCGAGGGCTCGGGCGCGGCGGTGGGTGGCGAATTCCTTGTCAGTGCGTCCTCCTCCTGGAGCCAACCTGTCGTGGCGGCGCTGGCCGACGGTGGCTTCATGGTGGCCTGGACCGCCTGGGACGGCGGGGAGTCCTATGACATCTTCGGCCGGCGGTTCGACGCCGACGGGGTTGCCGCGGGCGACGCGTTCCGGATCAATACCTATGCGGGCGGTGACCAGTTGGAACCCACGATGGCCGCCTTGCCGGATGGCGGCTTCGTGGTGACCTGGACCAGCTATGGGCAGGACGGCTCTTATGGGGGCATCTATTCCCGCCGCTTCGACGCCGACGGTAACCCGCTGGACCTGACGCTCGTGGGCACGTCCCTCGACGACACCCTGAAGGTCGGCGCCAGCCTCGGGCTCGTCGACGGCGGCGCGGGGACCGACACTGTGGTTCTGGCGGACGACGGGGGTGTCGCCAATGTCGTGAATGTCGAGGCGGTGACCGGCGGCGCCGGCGACGATATCGTGATCGCGAACGGGGCCGATCTGGATACCGGCGGCGCCGGACGGGCCTTCACCGGCAGCGGCGGCACCGACGCCCTGATCCTCGGCGGTCCCGGCGCCCTGACCCTGACTGCTGCCGAGACGGCTGGCCTGACCGGTTGGGAGACGCTGCGGCTGGCGTCCCACGAGGCCTATTCCCTGACGCTGGGCGACGGCAACAACACCGCCGGCCTGACGGTCGACGCCAAGGGGGCCGCGTCTCTGGTCCTCGACGGCTCGGCCGAGGCTTCTGCCGCCCTCACCGTGATCGGCGGCGCGGGCGATGATACCCTGACCGGCGGTGCCGGCGACGACACCCTGACCGGCGGCGCTGGCAACGACACCATCAACGGCGGACTTGGCAATGACGTTGCTGTGTTCTCCGGCAATTCGAGCGACTGGACCATCATCAATACAGGCAACGGCCTCACCGTATCCAATGGAATTGAGACCGACAATCTGATCGGTATCGAAACTCTCCGCTTTGATGACTCTGAAATACGAGAAATCGCTGTCAACGGCGTCGCTAGCGGCTCGCAGGGCTATGCCAGCACCGCCGGTCTGGCCAATGGCAACTTCGTTGTGACTTGGCATGACAACAGCGGTATCGGCGGCGATGCCAGCGGCGCTGGCATTAAAGGACAGATATTTGCCCCCGACGGGTCAAAAATAGATCATGAATTCCTGGTCAACAGCCTGACCGACAGCGAACAGATATGCCCCAGTGTGACGGGGCTCGGTAACGGCGGCTTTGTCGTGACCTGGACCTCCAATATCGGCGGGGATAACCTCTCTGATGTGCGCGGACAGGTCTTCACCGCCTCCGGAGCCAAAGTCGGCAACGAGTTCCTGGTCAATGCCGTAACGACAGGTCAGCAATCCGAGCCGAGCGTCGCGGCACTGGAAAATGGCGGGTTTGTCGTAACTTGGCAGGATGGCAGGAACATGAGTTCCGGCTCGCTTGCCAACGAGATCCGTGGCCAGGTATTCAACGCCAACGGCACGGCCCTTGGCGATGAGTTCATGGTCAACACCGAAAATGAAAGGGAACAATCGCAGCCCAGCGTAGTCGGCCTCGCCGATGGCGGCTTCGTTGTGACATGGCAGGACAACAGCCAGGGCGTTGGCGGAACCAGCCTTTATAATGAAGTCCGTGGACAGTTGTTCGGCGCCAGCGGCGCCAAAATCGGAACCGAGTTCCTGGTCAATACCCAAACCGACAATGAGCAGATTTACCCCAGCGTCGCGGCGCTGGCCAATGGCGGCTTCGTTGTGACATGGCAGGACAACAGTCAGCAGGTCTCCTTTAGCGCGGAACTCCGTGGGCAGTTATTCACCGCGAGCGGCACTAAGATTGATGGCGAATTCCACGTCAACACCTTGACCGGCAACGAACAGAAATATCCGTCAGCGGTCGGCCTTAGCAATGGCGGCTTCGTCGTTACTTGGCAGGACGCCAGTCGCAGTCTTGGCGGAACCAGTATCTACAATGAGATCAACGGGCAGATATTCGATGCCAACGGAGCCAAGGTTGGCGATGAATTCTATGTCAACATCGAGAGCGATAACGAGCAAATTTCCCCCAGTGTCGCCGCGCTGGAGAATGGCGGTTTCGTCATCACTTGGCAGGACAACAGCCATCAAAACACTATCGGCTCTGAAATCCGTGGACGGGTCTTCGACGCACTGGGAAATCCGACCGGTCCCGTCACCCTGACCGGCACCTCGGGCGACGATGTCCTCACCGGCGGCGTCGGCAGCGATACCCTGGACGGCGGCGCCGGCAACGACACCTTGAATGGAGGAAACGATGCATCGACGGCATCGAGCTTCCAAACAGCCGTTGCCTACGGCACGGGCGTTAATCCTGTAAAACCTGTTCTGGGAGACCTGGATGGCGACGGCGTTCTGGATTTAGTCGTTGCCAACAACAACAGCAACTCCTTCTCCGTTTTCCTTGGCAATGGCAATGGGACGTTTGCGAGCAAGACGGATTATGACGCGTCCACCCGCATTTGGGATGTAGAGCTTGCTGATCTGAACCAGGACGGCAATCTCGATGTCTTGACGTCCAGTCTGAGCGTCGGAAACGACGTCAAGGTATGGTTCGGCAATGGCGGTGGCGGATTCACCTACAACACTTCCTACAGCATGGAGGTGCCTTTTCAAATCGCAGTGGGAGATCTGAACGGTGATGGAAAAGCCGATCTCGTTACCACGAAGTATCTCGACACCAACGGTGGAGTCTGCGTCCGGCTCGGTACTGGGACCGGAACCTTCGGGGCCTCTCAGTTAATTTTAACGACCGCCGGATCGGCTCTCGAAGGTATCGCGATGGCGGATCTGAACCGCGATGGCAAGCAGGATTTGGTTGTCACCTACCTGCGCAGCAGCAATGTCGGCGTCCTGCTGGGGAATGGCGACGGCACTTTCGCCGCGCATGTCGATTATACTGCCCACGGCAGCGGCGGGACTCCAAATGAACCCTATGCCGTGAGTCTCGATGATGTAAACAACGATGGAGCCATCGATATCGTTACGGCGAATCACGAAGTTGGAACCGTTTCCGTGCTCAAAGGGAATGGGAACGGCACGTTCCAGGCCGCCACGCAGTACTCGACTGGAATTGGTTCCAATCCAATTGATGTCGCCGTCGCTGATTTCAACGGTGATGGCAAAGTCGATATTGCCGCTGTTGATTATGCGGCATCCGACGTTTCCGTGCTTCTAGGCAATGGCACCGGCGGTTTCTCGGCCGCCACGGAATATGCGGTTGGATCAGGCCCATTTGGCATCATTACTGGTGATTTGGACCAAGACAGCCGCCCTGACTTGGTCGCCGTCAATTACAACAGCAACAATGTCTCCGTTCTGCTGAACGGGTCACTTCAGAACACACTGACTGGCGGCACGGGCAATGATACCTATGTCGTCCATAACGGCCTGGACAAGATCATCGAGAATTCGGGCGGCGGCACCGACACCGTGCAGACCGATCTGGCGACCTATGCCCTCCCCGACAACGTCGAGAACCTGACCTATACCGGCAGCGGGAACTTCGTTGGTACCGCCGACGGCAAGGACGCGCTGTCGTTCACCGGCGGGGCTTCGGGCGTGACCATGCTAGCCGCCAATACCAGCGACATGACGGTGGAAACCTGGGTCAAGTTCGATAACGTCGCGGGCCTGCAGGCGATATTCTTCCGTGATTCGAACTGGGATTCCGCTACTTTTTCCCAAGGGGCCGGCAACTGGCGCTACAGCGTCCATCTTCAGGACGGACACCTGCGGGCGGGCACTTATGACGGCACCCTGGCATCGGCCACGGATCAAATCGTGGGCGCCACGGCAATCCAAGCGGACCAGTGGTACCACATAGCCTATACCGTGACGAACAGCGGCCACGAGCGCCTGTATGTGGACGGCGTCGAGGATGGTTTCCGGACGATTGGCGACGCGGCGGCTTTGGGCGCTTCCTCTGACCGGTTTGTCGTCGCCGCCGAGGCGAACTACAATTTGGGGGCGAATACAGGCCTGCAAGGCGAAGTGGCGAATTTCGCGGTCTGGAATACGGCTCGCAGCGCGGCCGAGGTTTTGGCCGACAAGGACAGTTCGCTGACGGGAGATTTAGCGGGCTCGGGGCTGGTCGGGTATTGGGATTTCGCCGACACCGCGAACGGCACCATTTCTGCCTCGGCGGGAACAGGCGCGTCGGCGGCACAGGTCAAGAACTGCACCCTGGTGGGTGATTTCCTGGAAAACCATGTCCTCATCGGAGGCGCGGGCAACGACATCCTTACTAGCAGTGCCGGTGACGACACTCTGATCGGCGGGGCCGGCAACGACAGCCTGGATGGCGGCACGGGCAACGACGTTTTCATCGGCGGCACGGGCGCCGATGCCATCAGCTTCGGCGGCGGCGCCAACCAACTGGTGATCCAGACCAGCGCGGATGGCGCAGCGGCGGGAGCCAGCACCGGCCAGGACACGGTGACCGGCTTCAACGGCGCGGCCGGCGACATGATCGTCATCGACGGTACCCTCAAGACGGCCCTGGACGACCTCGGAACCAGCGGCTCCCTGAGCTTCGCCACCGACGCCCCGGCCGATTTCACCAGCGCGGTGGAAGGCTTGGCCGTCACCGGGTTCCAGGATGCCGATCTGACCCAGGCGGGATTCAGCACCTTGGTCGCGTCCTTGAACGGCACCGGCGTCACCGCTGCGGCGGGCGACGACGGCCTGATTCTAGCCCAGGGCCAGAACCAGACGGCCGTCTATTCCTACACCGAGAGCGAAGCCTCCAATACCGCCGTCACCTCCGACGAACTGACGCTCCTGGCGGTCGTCGACTCGCATGTCAGTCATAGTCAGGTTACCGCGGGGGGCGTCTCGCAATGATATCGGACGGTGCCGCGTCCGACCCCCCGGCGCCCGATTGGGGCCAAAGGCAGAATCGAGAGCCGATCCCGCCTTCCTTGGACCGGCTCTAGTCCTCGTTGCCGTGCCGGGCCTCCGCCAAACCCTCGCGGGCCAGTTGGTCGGCGCGTTCGTTCTCGGGGTGGCCGGCATGGCCCTTGACCCAGTGCCATTCCACCCGATGGCCCTTGCGGGCTTCCTCCAGCCGCTGCCATAGATCCTGGTTCTTCACCGGCTTGTTGTCGGCGGTGCGCCAACCCTTGGCCTTCCATGAGAAGATCCACTTGGTGATGCCGTCGCGCAGATAGGTGCTGTCGGTATGCAGGTCGACCCGTGAGGGCCGCTTCAGGGACTCCAGGCCGCGGATGGCGGCCATCAGCTCCATGCGGTTGTTGGTGGTGGCGGCCTCGCCACCCTTCAACTCCTTTTCGTGGCCGCGCCAGCGCAGAACCACGCCCCAGCCCCCCGGCCCCGGATTGCCGGAACAGGCGCCGTCGGTGAACATGTCGATCCTGTCGTCCATCAGTCCAATCCATAGTCGCGGGCGTCGCCGACGCCCCGGTGGAAACGCAGCTTCGCCAGGTACTCGCGCGGGTCCTTGGGTTCGACCATGGCGCCGGGGGGGCGGTCCAGCCAGTCCTTCAGGCGGGTGAGCAGGAAGCGCAGCGCCATGCCCCGCGCCAGGACGGGCAGGGCCGCCCGTTCGTCGCTTTCGATGGGCACGATCTCGCGATAGCCGGCCAGCAGGGCTGCGCCGCGCATCCGGTCGAAGGTCCATTCTCCATCGAAGCACCAGGCGTTCAGACCGATCGCCAAGTCGACGGCCAGGGCATCGCGGCAGGCGAAGTAGAAGTCGATCACCCCGACCAGCCGCCCGTCCCGGAAGAAGGTATTGTCCGGGAACAGGTCGCCGTGAATAACGCCCAGGGGCAGGCCGGAAGGCCAGTTCCGCTCCAAGGCTTCCAGGTCTGCCTCGATCTCGATAGCCATGCCGGGTTCCAGAGAATCGGCGCGATCCGCCACCGCCTCGAAGAGGGAGCGCCAAGCGCCGATCCCCATCGTGTTGGTCCGATGGCCGTGAAAGTCCCCGGTCTTGCGGTGCAGACGGCCCAGGGCGCGGCCGGCCTCGGCGCAGTCGGCGGGCGAGGGGCTGCGGGGCCACTCGCCCTCCAGGAAGGAAACGATGGCCGCCGGCTTGCCGCAAAGACGGCCCCACTCGCCGCCGTCGCGCCGCTTCATCGGGCGCGGGCAGGGAAAGTTGCGGGCCCCGAGGTGTTCCATCAGGCCCAGGAAGAAGGGCAGATCGCACTCGTCGACCCGCCTTTCGAATAAGGTGAGGACGAATCGGCCGCGCGTCGTCTCCAGATGGAAATTGCTGTTTTCCCAGCCCTCGACGATGCCCTCGCAAGCCGTCGCCTCGCCGAGGTCATAAAGGGCCAGGAAGCGCGCCAAGTCGGGAGCGGGAACGGAAGTGAAGACGGCCATGGGTCCTTTATGGCGGTCGGCGCTTGTTTCCGCAATCGCGCCGGACGATATTGCGCCCATGAGCCGATTGACGATCCTTCTCCTGGCCTTGCTTCTGGCAGCCCCCGCCACCCAGGCGGCCAAGACGGCCCCCGCCCGGAGCAGTCCCGCCGACCGCGAGGAGGTCCGCGGCGATTCCCTGGTGACCCGTGTCCAGAAGGCCCTGGGCGAGGCGGGGCTCTATCTGGGGCCCGCCACCGGCGTGATGGACAAGGCGACCGAGGAAGCCATCCGCGCCTTCCAGAAGCGTTCCGGCATGAAGGGCGAGCCCAAGGTCACCGAGCAACTCGCCCTGCAGATCGAATCGAGCCACAAGATCCAGGCCCTGCTGGGCCGCCTGGAAGAGGTGCGCGGCAAAGCCATCGAAGCCGCCCGTAGCGCCCTGATGAGCCGCGAGGAAACCCGCAGGCTGCTGGAATCTCCACCCGACGAGACCGCCGATCCGGCCCGCGATCCCAAGCCCTGCTTCCGCAGCCCGACCCCGGCCTGTCTGCTCGAGGAGGCCGCGGAAACCGCCAAGACCATTCCTGCCGACGACCTTCGCGACTGGGCGCGTGGCGAACTGCTGGTCGCCCAGGCCAAGGCGGGCCTGATTCCCCAGGCCATGGACACGGCGCGCCGGGTCCATGATCCCCGTTTGATCTTGGTGGCGCTACGCGACATCGCCGAAGGCCAAGCCGAAGCGGGCTTGACCGGCGAGGCGGCGGCCGCCGCCGAAGCCATCCCCGATGCGTCCAAACGTATCGAAGCCCTGGCCGCCATCGCCGAAATAGAGGCGAAGCGCGGGCTGTCCGAAGGGGCCAGAGCCAGCGCCCAACGGCTGCTCGCCCTGCTGCCCGAGGTCGAGGACACGATCAAGCGCGTGGCGTTGCGCACCCGCGCCGCCGTCGTCTTGCGGCGAGCCGGCGACGCGGCAGGCGGGGACGCGGCGCTCAAGGATGCCGAGGCCGAGGCGCGGCGGGAAAAGGACGGCGCGGCGCGTGGCGCCGCCTTGCGGCACATCGCCCAGGCCCTCGCCGAATTGAGGCGGGTGGGCCCCGCGACGGCCCTGCTGGACGACATCCCCGCCGACGTCGATCGCACCCCGGTACTGATGGCCTTGACTGTCCACCATGCCAAGGCCGGCGAATTCGATCGGGCCCGCGCCCTGGCCCAGCGCATTCCGGAAGCGCGCTACCGGACGGTGGCTCTGGCCCAGGTGGCTGCCGAACTGGGGGCGGCCGGCCATGTCGAGGAGACGCTGGACCTCCTGGAAAAGGCCAAGGAGTTGTCCAAGGACATCACGCTGCCCTTCGCCCGCGATTATGCGGCCGGCCAGATGGTGGCCGCTTGGTCCCGCCTGGGGGGGCGGCGCTTCGCGGATGCCAGGGACACCCATACCTTCGACCGTACCCTCGATGCGGTGGCGCGTATCGCCGACGACCGGCTGCGCGCCCATATGCTCTGGACGGTCGCGGCCGACCGCAGGCGAGCCGGCGACGCGGCGGGCGCCAAGGCGACGGAAGACAAGGCCCGCGACGGCACCATCGAGGTGCGCAGCGCGCTCACTCGCGTTTGGCTGCATGGCGACATCGCCCTGGAACGCTCGACCGATGGCGAGAAGGAGGCGGCGATCGCCGCCTTCCGGCGCGGCCTGGAGGAAGCCGAGCCCCTGGACAACGCCTGGAGTCGCACCCGCGCCCTGGCCAAACTCGCCGCCACCCTCAACGATCTGCAGCGGGCGGGAATCTCGGTGGGACGCTAGCCTTGTGTCCGTCCGTCCGCTTGACTAAAGTTCGGGCAAGCAGGAGGCGACGTTCATGAGCAAGGGACCCTACGAGACCAAGGTCGAAGCCGGGAAGACCTATCACTGGTGCGCCTGCGGGCTCAGCGGGAAGCAGCCTTTCTGCGACGGAAGCCACAAGGGCACCGGCCTGCGGCCGCTGGCCTTCAAGGCCGACAAGGACGACACGGTCTGGTTCTGCGGCTGCAAGCGAAGCAAGCAGCCGCCTTTCTGCGACGGGACGCATAACGACCTATGACACGCATCGCCGGCCTCCTCGGAAGCGGACTCGCCCTCGCCCTGCTGGCGGGCTGCGGGTCCATGAGTTCGCTCAATCCCTTCGCCGACAAGTCCCCCAAGCCGCCCTGCCCGCGTCTCAGCGTGCCGGCCGACGCCGCCTCGGTGATCCGTTTCCGGCCCGGCCCCGGCGAGGATCTGACCGACGTCCTGGTCGACGCCAAGGTGGCCGACGTAAAGTTCTCTTGCGAGCACGACATCGACAAGGAAACCCGCGACGGTGAACTGGCCTTCGAACTGACCATGCTGATCGAGGCCAACCGCGGCCCCGCCGACACCGGACGCCAGGCGTCGTTGGAATACTTCGTCACCCTGCTCGACAAGGACCGCAACGTCTTGCAGAAGAAATCCTTCCCGGTGAAGGTCGAGTTTCCCGGCAACTTCACCCGTACCACGGTCACCGACATGCCGGTGAAGATGACGGTGCCGCTGTCGTCGGGCCAGACCGGTCGTGATTTCCTGATCTACACCGGTCTGCAGCTTTCCCAGACCGAACTGGACTACAACATTCGCAAGCGCAAGATGACGTCCGGCCGGTGACCGGTGCCCGCCTGCGCGCTGGGCAAGTGCGTGGTCTTAGCGGCCGGCGCTTGCCGTTGTCCGGCTTCCGCGTGGAGCCTATAATGGGGCGTTCGCCTGGGAATGGTGGCATGGGCCAATCGGAAGCAATCCGGCAGGGCGTTTCGGGCGGGCGCGTTTTCGAATACGTGATCCGCGGCGAGGGTAGCGGGAAGGCCGAGGAACCGACGGGTATCCATGCCGACCTGCGCACGCGCCTTTGCTGGCCGCCTCGTTCTTGCGACGATGTCGAGCGGAACGCCAGGCCACTGCGATGACTTCTTCTCACTTCACTGTGGATGCGGCGGTCCGGGGTTTTCCTGAACCGCGGCGGGCGGTCGAAGGGCCGATCGGGGATCGGCTCCCATGAAGGGGCCGGGATACATGGACCAGGCCCTGGCCGAAGCGGTCGCGGCGGCGATGCGCGGCGAGGTGCCGGTGGGGGCGGTGCTGGTGGACGGGGCCACTGGGGCGGTTCTGGCGCGGGCCGGCAACCGCACCGAGGAACTGGGCGATCCCACGGCGCATGCCGAACTACTCGCGATCCGGGCGGGCGCGGCCCAGGTCGGTGCGGCACGGCTGGAGGGCTGCGATCTCTACGTCACCCTGGAGCCCTGCGCCATGTGCGCGGCGGCGATTTCCTTCGCCCGTCTGCGCCGCCTTTACTTTGGCGCCTACGATCCCAAGGGCGGCGCCGTCGAGCACGGCCCGCGCTTCTTCGCCCAGCCCACCTGCCACCATCGGCCGGAAGTGGTGGGCGGCATCCAGGAGGGACGCTGCGGCGACCTGCTGCGGGGTTTCTTCCGCGACCGTCGCCGGATTCGGGGGGGAAATGGTGCCGCCGGACGGCATTGAACCATCGACTCCGCCCTCATCAATGGAGTCGGAAGTATCGCCGGATCAATAGCCGGTCATTCCCATTTGTTATCGACAGTCTCCCGCGGGGCGCGCCTGACGGGCGATCCCCGTTCGCCGGCCAGGAAGGCCAGGATGGCGTCGACTCTATGGTCCCAGGTGTGGCCGGCCAGGAAGATCGCCCTGCCGTCTCCGGCCGTCGCCGCCAGCCGGTCGTCGTCCGCCAGGGCGTCGGCGAGGGCGGCCGCAAGGGCTTTCGGTTCGTAGGGCAGCGACAGCAAGCCACCGGTTTCGTCCCACAGGTCGGAGGGCGTGGTCGCCGCCACGGCCCCGGATGCCATGGCCTGGAAGACCCTTTCGTGGGACTCGTAATAGGGCGGCAGAAGGTTGAGAACCAGACGGCTGCGGTCCATCAGGGCGAAGGTCTCGGGTGCCGTCCGGCTGCCCAGAAGGCGCAGGCGGCCGGACAATCCTTCCCAGCCGCGCCCGCAGACCGTCGTCGCGATACCGGCATCCGCCAGGGCGGCGATGGCCGCCACCTTGATGCGGCTGCGCAGGTAGGCGTCGGCGGCGAGAAAGAAGGGACGCAGGGCCTCGCGGTCTTCCGGCGGCCGGCCGAGAATGCGGGCGACGACGGTTTCCAGGGGCTCGCGCGGCTGGATGTCGTGGGCGGCCACGATCGCTTCCAGGGCCGCCGCCGCCCGCGCCCCGTGGGCACGCCAGCCGGCACGCTGCGCCTCCGGGTCGGCGGCCAGGGGAGAACCGCAATAAAGTACGGAAATGTCCCGCGCGGCCCATGGGGTTGGCGAGCGGAATTCCGCGGCATGCGGCAGATGCAACGCCCGCAGGGGGCGGCAGAAGGCGACGTGGGATCGGCTGGGAAAAGCGAAATGAAGGTTCGGGAGACGAACCGACAGGCGGTCCAGATGGTAGATGGGATGGTCGACGAACAGCGCGACCACCGGTTCGTCCCGCCGGTCGAAAAAGGTCCCGCCTTCGCGCGGCAGGCCGATGCCGTTCAGGCTGACGAACAGCGCGGTATCGCCAGCGGCCAGGGTGGCGCGGATGCGGTCGGGATAATCGGCGGCGGCCATGTCGAGGATCGCAGGCGAGAAACCCCGGCGACCGAACGCGGCCGCCAAGCCTTCCACCATGGTGTTCAGGCTGAGGTAATCGGAAACGCCCTTGAAGAGGACGACGCGGCCCATGGGCTGGGGATCACAAGTACTTCGTCAGACTGAGTTGCTTTATCCGGGCGAAGACCTGATAGGAAGCCTCCAGGGCGTTTTCGTTGTCCAGGATGCTGGTCATCACCTCAAGGTCGTCGATGTTCTCGATGCGGGCGGTGCGTTCATCGAGGAAGCTGATGTAGTCGTTCAGCCGGACATTGGTTTCGCTGATCTGGATGGAGTGGAACCCCAGGTCGAGTTCGAGTTGCTCGATGTTGTACTTGTTGGTCCCCGTCTGGTCGGCGGCCCCGTAGGGCGGCGTCCCGGTGTTGGTGATGTTGAGCGCCGCGGTGAGCAGCCAATAGGCCTCGTCGGCCCGGTCGCTGTTCTGGTCCAGGCCGCCATTGGTGCCGTAGACGCCCTGGGCCATGATCCCCATGGCGCGGATCGCCTTCTCGAAGGCGGCATTGGTGGCGTTTATCTCGATGTCCATGCTGGCATTCTGGGTCAGGCGGTGGGAGATCGTCTCGCGGTCCCCCGAATAGTAGCTGTTGACCGACAAGGTTACGCCGGCTTCCGCGCCGCCCGAATCGGCCACATCCTCGGGGACCGCCACGGTGAAGCTGGCCGTGCCGCCGGCCGGCGTCACCGTCCCGGCGAAACTGATGACGGTTCCCGTATTGGCGGTCACGGTCACCGTCTTGCCGTCGTTGACGCCCCCGGTGATGGTCACCAGGGAGCCGACCGGGATGGACGACAAGGTCCCCGCGGTGGCGGCCGTGATGGTGCCGGTATCGTCGGTGCCGTCGTCGGCGGTGCCGCCGTTGTTCCAGACGGTGGTGAGCGCGCCGGTCGTCGCCGCCGTCGTGGTCAGGTCGCTGTCCACGTGGGCGTCGCGGGTCCAAGGATACATGCGGCCGATGCCGTCGTAGGTGGCCTGGAAGCTGGCAAGGGAATCGGCGTTCAGATCCGTTGGCTGGGTCTGGGTGCTGGTCCCGCCGAACAGGAACTGGCCGTTGACTTCCTCGTTGAGGAAGATCTCCATGCTTTTCATGGCTTCGATGGCGCGTTCCTGGATGTTCAGCACGCGCTGTTCGTTGGTCAGCGATCCCCCCTGGAACTCCACCAACTGGGTGCGGAAATCCTGGATGATCTGCTTGATGCCGCCCGATGGCGCTTCCTCGCCGTCCAACTGGATGCCATGGACGATGGCGGTGGTGGTCTGGATGCGGACATCCATCACTTCGTTGACGGTCACGTAGCGGTCGGCCATCCGCCGCTCGTTCTCCATGTTGAGCAGACGCTGGGAATCGAGGGCGATGCCCTGATAGGTCTGCGACTTCTTTTCCGAGGCGACCTGCATCTGCTGGTCGGCCAGCGTGGCCTGCAGCTTCAGGATGCGCGCATTCAACAACTCGTTGGAAGCGCGGGTGGCGATCCGGTCGATGCCCATCGGGTACCTCCTTTCTAGACGGTCCCGTTGTCTACTATACCGCCTGATCCAGGGCGTCGAACATGCTCTGGATCACGGTGATGACGCGCGCGGCGGCGGAATAGGCCTGCTCGTATAGAATAAGCTGCGCCATTTCCTCGTCAAGGTTCACGCCGCTGATGGTGCTGGCCTTGTTGGACAGGCTTTCGGCCAGATTGGTCTGGTACTCGCCGCTGGAACTGTTCTTGTCGGCCAGTTCCGCCGCATAGGAGACGATATTGGCCGAGTACTGGGAGAAGGTGAGCGTCGTCGTCGAAAGCCCGCCGGCGGCATCGAAGGCGTTGGTCGACGTGAGTTGTTCGGCCAGGGCCTGGATGATTTCCTCGTCCGCCGCCGAAGTGAGATATTCGCCGGCGACGCCCCGGTCGGCGTCCCACTGCAAGGCGCCGCGCACCACGCGGGACGGCTGGCTGACGATGTCGTCGCGCACCGTGATGGCGGACGAGACGCGCACGTCGGCGATCTTGAGGTTGGCGCCGCTCAAGGGGTCGTTGCCCGCCGCCGTCCGGTAGATGCTGATTCCGGCCCCGTTCTCGCTGGAGATGCGCAGCCGGTAGCCGGTGCCGTCGGGAACCGCCGCTGCCACCACGTTGATGCCCAGGTTGTTGATCTTGGTCACCACGTCCTCGACGGTGTCGTTGACGGCTATGGTGACCGTCGACGCCATCTGCCCGGTGCTGTCGCGGAAGGCGTAGGTTTGGGCGGTAGAAAACTTGTAGGTACTCGCCAGGCTGTCGGTTTCCCAGATGTTGTCTGTCAGGCCATCGTCGAAGAAGTCGTTCAGGCCGAAGAAGAAGGAAAAGCCGGCGACGGTCTCGTCGGTGACACCGTCGGCATTGACGTCGAAGGTGACCGTCGAGTCCTGGTGGGTACTGCCGGCGACCGACGATGTCTCGTCGCGCAGGCCCAGGTACTTCGTGGTGTCTCCCAGGGTGATGGACAGCTTGCCGTCGGTCCCCACCTCGCAGGTGCTGCCGGCGCCGGCATTGGCCTGCAGCCAAGTCTCGATATCGGCGGCGATGTTGTCGATGGTGTCGGAGGCGCCGCCGATCAGGGTCCGCACCGTGGTGGTCGCCGTCTGGGTGCCGTTGGCGTCGGTCAGTACCAGGCGGGTGTCGGTGGTGCCGCTGAAGGTGAGGGTCGACGTCGTGGAGTCGACAAAGGTACGAGTGCCGGAGAGTTCCTGGGCGCCGGGATAGGCAACGCCGCGATTGTGGATCTGGTTGACGGTGTCGCGCAGTTCCGCGGCGAATTCGTCGAGCTGGCTCTGCAGGCCGGTGAGCACCTCGTCGCGCAGGGTGATGAGCCCCTTGATCTTGCCGTCGCGGATCTCGTTGGTGAGATCGTTCTCCGCGACTTCCGTTCCCACGTATATCCCGCCCAGGTCGCCCTCGGCATGGGTGGAGGTGGCGCTGACGACCGCCGCGGGGTCATGGCTCATGGTCGCCGGGACGTTGTCGACCAGGGTGCGTCCGCCGGAAGTGAAGACGACCACATCGCCGTCGCTGCGGGCGAAGTAGCGGATGTCGACATATCCTGACAGTTCGGTAATCGCCAGATCGCGCTTGTCGCGCAGGTCAGACACATCCAGACCGACTGCCGAATTGCGAATGATCTTGTCGTTCAGGTCGCCGACTTCGGAAATCAGGGAGTTCATGCGCTCGACCGTGTCGCTGATCGCCTTGTCGACTTGCTGGCGCAGTTCCTGGACGTCCTCGCTCATGTCGCGGAGTTGTTCGGTCAGGCGCTGGCCTTGGCGGACCACCTCGCTCTGGTCCGCGGTCTTGTCGGGCTGGGTCGACAGGGTTTCCAGCGCGGCGGCGAATTCCGCCATGGTGTGGGACAGCGAGGTATTGTCCCCCGGCGCCCCGAACAGGTCCTGCAGACGGTCGTAGTAGTCGGTCTGGACGGAATACTGCTCCATGGTGCTGGTCTCCAGGCGCAGGCTCTTCAGCAGGTATTCGTCGACGCGGCGGGTGACTTCGCCGATCTGCACGCCGGCGCCGGTGGCGTTGACCACCCGCTGTTCCATCTGCACGACCTTGCGCGAGTAGCCCTCGGAATTGACGTTGACGATGTTCTGCGACACCGCGTCCAGGGCGCTCTGGTTGACCTGCAGGCCGCTCTGGGTCGTGTGCAGGGCGAGGGTAAGGGTCGCCGACCCTGCCGATGACAACGCCATGTCGAATCTCCTTCGCGGAGCCCCTGGGTTACAGGGACTGGTTGATGGTCACTGCCGGTCCACGGGGGGCGGAGCGGCGACCGCTTTTTCGCATGGCGATGGAACCGGACGCCGCGTAGGTGCCGGCTCCGGTATCCACGGACTTCACGGCCATGGCGAAGGATTCCATCACCCGGCGGCCGACCGTGATGGCCATCTTCAGGAGACGGGCGTTCTCCGCCATCAGTTCCTCCATGCGCCGGGCCAGCAAGCGCAACCGCTCGCGCAGGTCCTCGTCGGCGCCGGCCAGGGAGGACGGGGCGTCGCGCAGGCCCTTGATACCGACCTCGTAGGCGCGCGCCAGCTTGGTCTTCTCCTCCAGCATGGCCTTGACCTCGCCGGGACGATGGGCCTTGAGAGCCGCGTTTTCCCTTTCCAGCAGGTCGGCCAAATGGCCGGTGATGACGATCATGTCCTGTACCTTTTCATTGGCGTCCATGGCTGTTCTCCTGCATCCGCACCATCTGTTCCAGTACCGCATCGGCGATTCCGACGCCGCCGCGCTTCGAGATCGCCTTGGCGTATTCGTCGACCTGCATGCTCTTCCACATCTGTTCGGCATGGCCGCCGCCGAAGGGTTCCTCGGCGTCCAGATTCTCGAACATGGGCTTCAGCGACTCGGCAAGGAAGAAGGTCTCGAAATCCTGCGCCGTCTTGCGGGCCTTTTCGAGAGTCATCTTCTGGGCCACGGACGGCGCCCCTTGGCGGCTGCGGTCCAGGGCGTTGCGGGCCTCGGCGGCGAAATTCATGTCGGCCATCACATCACCTCGATTTCAGCCTGCAGGGCGCCCGCTGCCTTGATGGCCTGCAGGATGGTGATCATGTCGCGCGGACCGATGCCCAGGGCGTTCAGGCCGTTGACCAAGTCCTGCAGGTTGACCCCGCCGTCCAGCACCGCCAGCCGCTTGTCGGCGCCTTCGTCGATCTGGATGTCGGTGCGCTGAACGGTCGTGGTGGTGCCGGCCTGGGCGAAGGGGCCGGGCTGCGAGACCTGCGGAGTCTCGGTGATGCGGATGGTCAGGTTGCCCTGGGCGATGGCGACCGTCGAGATGCGCACGTTCTCGCCCATGACGATGGTGCCGCTGTGTTCATCGATGACCACGCGGGCCAACTGGTCGGGTTCGACCTTGAGCTGTTCGATATCGGTGATCAGGGCGACCAGATTGCTGCGATAGTGTTCGGGAACCCGGATGCTCACCGTCGACAGGTCGTTGGGCACCGAGGCCGGCACGCCCAGGAAGGCGTTGATCGCCTGGGAAACGCGCCGGGCGGTGGTGAAGTCGGGGTTGCGCAGGTTCAGCTTCACCATCTGCATGTCGGACATCTTGAAGGGAACCTCGCGCTCGACGATGGCCCCACTGGCGATGCGGGCGTTGGTCGGCACGCCCTTGGTGACCGTCTCGGCCTGACCGGTGGCCTTGAAGCCGCTGACCGCGACCTGGCCCTGGGCGACCGCATAGACCTCGCCGTCCGCGCCCATCAGGGGGGTGACCAGCAGGGTGCCGCCCAAAAGGCTCTTGGCATCGCCGAGCGCGCTGACGGTCACGTCGATGCGCGCACCCTGGCGGGCGAAGGCGGGTAGCTTGGCGGTGACCATCACCGCTGCGACGTTCTTGGAATCCAGTCCGCCGTCGGTGGGCTTGACGCCCAGGCGGTTCAGCATGGCTTGCAGGCTCTGCTTGGTGAAATGGCCGGTCTTCAGGGTATCGCCGGTGCCGTCCAGGCCCACCACCAAGCCGTAGCCGACCAGTTGGTTCTCGCGCACGCCTTCGATGTCGACGATGTCCTTGAGCCGCGAGGCGGCCTGGGCGGCGGCGGCCGTCAGCAGCAGGACGGCGAGGAGAAGCGAGGCGGTCAAGGTCTGGCGTGGTGTCCCGAACATGGCTTTGAGCTTTCTTTTCCGTTCTTTCCGGATGGCCCGGAGAGGTTCGTCCGGCCCAAGCGGTGCGATTTCCATGCCAAGCGAAGCGAGGCGATAACCAGTTGACCAGAAAAGGTTTTACACCTGGTTAACCATATGGGGGGCACCCCATGGCCGGCAAAGGGGGGAGGGATGGCGGGCAGAACTTGCCGGGTAGGAAGCGGAAACGTAAAAGGCCGGCCCCGCCGGGACCGGCCCATGGACTGGGAGTCCGGGCTTCCCTACTTGAGCGCCTTCGCGTCCTGCATCATTTCGTCCATGGTCTTGAAGGCGGTGGCGGACGAGTTGTAGGCCGTCTGGGTCAGCATCAACTTGGTGAACTGGTCGGCCAAGTCGACATTGGACAGTTCGTGGGCGTTGGGGGTGAAGGAGGCCCGCCCGTCGGACGAAGCGGCGAAGACCGTGGCGTCGCCGGAATCCTCGGTCACCTTGAAGGTCATGCCCGGCATGGCCTGGAGCTGGTCCGGATTGACGAAGGAAGCCAGGGCGACCTTGTAGACCCTGCGGTGTGAATCGTCTTCGAAGGTACCCACCACATGGCCTTCGGTATCGAAGTTGATACCTGTCATGTCGGCCGCGACATAGCCGTCCTTCCAGTAGCTGACCGGATTGTAGGCGCCGGCATACTGGGTGCACTCGGACAGGTCCAGGCTGACCAGGCTGGTGGCGCCGTCCGACCAGGCGATATCAATGGAGAAGGGGCTGCCGGCGGTGAGTTGGCCGAAGGAATCGAAGGTCATGGTCGTCGCCACCGAATTCACGGTGTCCAGCGCGTTCCCGGTGGATGCGCTCGCCGTCCATTGGTTGACCGTCGCATCCTTGGTGAAGGTCATGGCGACCGAACGCTTATCGCCTTCCGAATCGAAGATGTCGACGTTGTAGGTGAAAGTGCCGCCGGTATCGTCTGCGGCGTCCAGGTTGATGTTGAGGCGGGCCTCGGTGCTGGCCATGCCGGTATCGGTGAAGGCGAACTGATCCACCCGGAGGGCGGTCAGGCTGCCTGTATCGCTGAAGGTTCCGTCGGCATCCGGTTCCCAGCCCATCACGTAGTAGCCGTTCTTGTCGACCAGATAGCCCGTGCTGACGTTTATCGTACTGCCGTCGTCGGCGGTGGCCGAGGACGTACCGTTGATCTTGGTCTCGAAGGCGCCGTCGCGGCTGTAGTAGGTGGTCCCCGACCCGTCGACATCCGTGTTGAGGATGAAGAATCCGTCGCCGTTGATCGCCAGGTCCAGGTTGTTGTCCGTGGCGGTGATAAGGCCCTGGGTGCTGATGCGCATGTAGTCCTTGGGCCGCGTCCCGTTGATGTCGGACTGGACGTTGCCGGACTTGCGTTCCTCGCTGTAGCCGGTCGAGCGGTAGCTGTCGCTGAGCACCGTCTCGAAGCGCACGTCGGTCCGTTTGTAGCCGCCCGTGTTGACGTTGGCGACGTTGTTGCCGATCACGTCCAGGGCATAGGCTTGGCTCTGCATGCCGTAGGTGGGGATGGAGAAGCCGCCGTAGATGGTCATGGTATCCCTCCTGCCTACCGCACCAGATCGCGGGCGGTGAGCGTCGTCTCGTCCACCGTCCGGAAGACCCGGGACGAGGCGTTGTAGGCCGTCTGCGTCATAATCATGCGAGTGAACTGTTCGCTGATGTCGACGTTGGAAAATTCGACGGTACCCGGATTGAGCACCGATTCGCCGTCCGCGCCGGGCAGGACTACCGTGGCAAAGCCCGAGGCGTCGGTTTCGGCGAAGGTCATGCCGTTCTTCGCTTCCAGGCCATCGGGGTTGGAGAACACGGCCAAGGGCAGGCGATAGAGGGCGCGGTGGGTATCGTCCTCGAAGGAGCCGACGATATGGCCGGTGGCATCGAACTTGAACCCTACCATGTCGCCCGCCGCGTAGCCGTTCTTGATATAGGAGACCGGGTTGTAGAGGCCGCCGAACTGGGTCATCTCCGAAATGTCGAGGCTCACGTCGCTGGTGGCGCCATCGTCCCAGGTCACCGTGTAGGTCAGTGGCGAGGTGCTGGTCAGCGCGCCGTAGGTGTCGAAGGTCAGCGTGTTGGTGGTGGTCGCCAGGGTGTAGTCGATGTCGGCCGTATCGGTGGCGCTGGTCCCCAGAAGGGGCGTCCGCTCGTCCAGGATCAACTGCGAGCCGTCCGCCGAGACCGACCCGATCCGGTAGATGCCGTCGTTGTCGCCCGATCCGGAAATGGTGATGTATTCCTGCCCCGCCGGGAAGAAGCCGGCGACGGTCGCGCCCCCGCCGGCGGCGCGAGCGGTCAGGGTGCCGTTGAGGGCATCGAAGACCATTTCCGTCGCCGCGCCGGCGCCGCTGGTCAGCGGCGTCGTGTTCGTCGTGCCCGGCGTCAAACTATGGTCGGTGGCCGAAGGCACGACCAAGTCCATTTCCCAGGTGTTGACCGCGTTCTGCTTGGTGAACTGGAATTGCAGGGTTCGCCGGGCGCCGTTGGAATCGTAGACATCCACGTCGTAGGTGTATTCGTCTCCCAAGGGAGCGACGGCATCGAGGTTCAGGTTGAGGCTGGCGTCGGTGGTGCCCTGGCCGGCGTTGTTGAAGGCATAGGTATCGACCCGGATGGCCGAGGTGGCGCCGGTGGTGGTGAAGGTGCCGTCGGCATTCGCCGCCCATCCCTGGACATAGTAGCCGTTCTTGTCGGTCAGGTAGCCGGTGGGCACGGTGATGGTGCTGCCGTCTTCGGCGGTGGTGGTGGTGGTGCCGGTGACCGTGACGTCGAAGCTGCCGTCACGGGTGTAGAGGGTCTCGCCCGAACCGTCGAGGGCCGTGTTCAGGACGAAGAAGCCCCGGCCGCTGATCGACACGTCGTGATCGCGGTCCGTCGCCTGGGTAAGGCCCGAAAGGCTGATCCGCATCACGTCGTCGGGTTTGACGCCGCCGTAGGCTTGGCCGCCGGCGCTGGTCCGGCCGATCAGGGAGGAGAAGTTCACATCCGTGCGCTTGTGGCCGCCGCTGCGCATGTTGGCAATATTGTCGCCCAGGACGTTCAACGCATGACTCTGGGCTTTCATGCCCAGGGTGCTGGCGTTGAAGGCTCCATACATGCTCATCGCAACCTCCTTTGCGGTCACCTGTCTTCAAGCAAGAGGGATGCCAGTCGATCTTTCCGGCAACCCGTTGAAATAACGTCGTTCCAGCATGGCGCCAGGCGGCCGCTTTTGCCGCCCGGCCGGCACCGCCGGGCAAATCCTGCCCAGCGCCTCGGGCCGGAAGACCCTGTCGAAAACAATTGGAATGGAGATGCTGAGGAGCCGCAAGATCGGTCGCGGCGAAGGCGGGGGCATCCATGGCGTCGTGCAGGATGCGGACCACGAAGATGCCCGACACCTCGATCGGATAGTAGATCCGGTCGCCGGCTCTTTCCTTCCCCGGGCCTTTCCTCGGCCGTTGACCTACGAGGCGGAGTCGTTAAACTGTGGACCCGAGGGAGGCGCCGATCCCCTTTCCCCTGGGCCGCCGTAGGGGTTTGCGCCGCTGGGCTCCCTGCCGAACGAGTGACCCGATCCGGGGCGATTCGCCCCCTTCATGCCTGGGAGAGCCCCTTGTCCGACGTCCTGCGCACCCCGCTGCACGCCCTTCATGTGGAACTGGGGGCCCGCATGACGCCTTTCGCCGGCTACGACATGCCGCTGCAGTACGCGGGCATCATCGCCGAGCATCGGCATTGCCGGGCGCGGGCCGCCCTGTTCGACGTCTCCCACATGGGCCAGGCCGAACTGACCGGCCCGGACGCCGCCGCCGCCCTGGAAACCCTGGTGCCCGGCGACCTGCTGGGCTTGGCCGACGGGGCCATCCGCTACACCCTGTTCACCAACGAGGCGGGCGGAATCCTGGACGACCTGATGGTCACCCGCCGGGGCGACGGTCTGTTCCTGGTGGTCAACGCCGCCTGCAAGGATCAGGACTTCGCCCACATGGCGCACCGGCTGGAAGGGCGGGCGACGCTGAAGATCCTGTCCGACCGCGCCCTGCTGGCCCTGCAGGGGCCGGAAGCGGCCACGGTGCTGGGCCGCTTGGCGCCCGAGGCCATCCCGATGGGTTTCATGACCGCCCGCGACCTGACTGTGGACGGAATCCCCTGCCAAGTGTCGCGTTCCGGCTACACGGGCGAGGACGGCTACGAGATTTCGGTGCCGGCCGACAGGGCCGAAGCCCTGGCCCGCCGCCTGCTGGCCCAGCCCGAGGTGGCCCCGGTGGGCCTGGGCGCCCGCGACACCTTGCGCCTGGAGGCGGGGCTCTGCCTCTACGGCTCCGACATCGACACCACGACGACTCCCATCGAGGCGGCGCTCGCCTGGACCATCGGCAAGCGGCGGCGGGAACAGGGCGGCTTTCCCGGTGCCGCGGTCATCCTGGACCAGTTGAAGACCGGCCCCGCCCGCAAGCGGGTGGGTCTGCGCCCCGAAGGCAAGGCCCCGGCCCGCGCCCATACCGAGGTCACCGACGCGGCAGGGCGCCGGATCGGCGAGATCACCAGCGGCGGCTACGGCCCCACCGTGGGCGGCCCCGTCGCCATGGGCTACGTCGAGACCGGAGCGGCCGGAGATGGAAGCGAAGTCCGGTTCGTGGTGCGGGGCAGCGCCCTGCCCGGACGCGTCGTCAAGCTGCCGTTCGCGCCGCACCGTTATCATAGAGCCTGAGCAAGGAGGGTCCGGACCATGATCCGCTTCACCAAGGAACACGAATGGATCCGCGTCGACGGCAAGGTCGGCACGGTCGGCATCACCGACTACGCCCAGGGCCAGTTGGGCGACGTGGTCTTCGTCGAGGTCGGCTCGGTCGGCAAGTCGCTGAAGCAAGGAGATGAGGCCGCTGTCGTCGAATCGGTCAAGGCGGCCAGCGAGGTCTACGCGCCGGTCTCCGGCCGGGTCCTGGAAGGCAATCCGGCCCTGGCCGATGATCCTGCCAAGGTCAACGCCGATCCGCTCGGGGGGGGCTGGTTCTTCAAGATCGAACTGGCCAATCCTGCCGAACTGGACGGCATGATGGACGAACCCGCCTACCAGGCCTACGTCGGAACCCTCTGATGCGCTACCTGCCTTTGACCGGCGCCGATCGCGCCGCAATGCTGGGCGCCATCGGCGCGGCCGGCGTGGATGACCTGTTTTGCGACGTCCCGGCCGCCGCACGCCTGGCCGGGCCCCTCGACCTGCCGGCCCACCAGGGCGAGATGGAAGTCGAACGGGCCTTCGCCACCCTGGCCCAGAAGAACCTGACGCCGGCCTGCGCCCCCAGCTTCCTGGGCGCCGGGGCCTATCGCCACCACATCCCGGCGGCGGTGGACCATCTGATCCAGCGGGGCGAGTTCCTCACCTCCTATACGCCCTATCAACCCGAGGTCTCCCAGGGGACCCTGCAGTACCTGTTCGAGTTCCAGACCCAGGTGGCCCTGCTGACCGGCATGGAGGTCGCCAACGCCTCGCTCTACGATGGCGCCACCGCTTGCGCCGAAGCGATGACCATGGCGGCACGCATCGCCAAGCGGAACAAGGTCGTCGTTTCCGGCGGCCTGCATCCCCACTGGCGCGAGACGATGGCGACCAACGGCCGCTTCATCGGCCTCGTCCTCGATGCCGCCCCGCCCGACTGGCAGGGCGCCGAGGACCTGGCGGGGCGCATCGACGAGACCACCGCCTGCGTGGTGGTGCAGTATCCTTCCTTCTTCGGCCACATCCGCGACTATGCGGCCCTGGCCGAAGCCTGCCACGCCCGGGGAGCGCTGCTGGTGGTGGCGGTGGCCGAGATCGTCGCCCTGGGGGCCTTGGAACCGCCGGGCGCCATGGGCGCCGACATCGTGGTCGCCGAGGGCCAGTCGCTGGGCAATCCCTTGAACTTCGGCGGTCCTTACGTGGGCCTGATGGCGACCCGGGAATCCTATGTGCGCCAGATGCCCGGCCGCCTGGTCGGCCAGACGGCGGACTCCGACGGCCGGCGCGGCTACGTGCTGACGCTGTCCACCCGCGAACAGCACATCCGGCGCGAGAAGGCGACCAGCAACATCTGCACCAACTCGGGGCTTTGCGCGCTCGCCTTCACCATGCACCTGACCCTCCTGGGCGAAGCGGGCCTGGCCCGCCTGGCCCGCCTGAACCATGCCGCCGCCATCGCCCTGGCCGACCGGCTGGCGGCCGTGCCGGGCGTCCAGGTGGTCAACCGGACCTTCTTCAACGAATTCACCCTCCGCCTGCCCAGGCCCGCGGCGCCGGCGGTCGAGGCCCTGGCGGCCAGGGGAATCCTGGGCGGCGTGCCCGTGTCCCGTCTGCTGCCCGGCCTGGACGACCTGCTGCTGGTGGCCGCCACGGAAACCAATTCGGAAGCCGACATGGACGCCTTCGCCGCCGCCTTGAAGGAGGTGCTGTGATGCCCGGAACTTTGACCGGCAACCGCGGCCTCCAGATGGAAGAGCCGCTGATCTTCGAGCAAGGCCACGAAGGCCGCACCGGAGTCGACCTGCCCGAGCCGCCCGCCATCGCCGACCGCTTAGGCGGCAAGGCCCGCAAGGCCCCCGTCGGCCTGCCCGGCCTGTCCGAGCCGCAGGCGGTGCGCCATTACACCCGCCTGTCGCAGAAGAACTATGCCATCGATGCCGGCTTCTATCCGCTGGGGTCCTGCACCATGAAGCACAACCCGCGGATGGGCGAGAAGCTGGCCCGCCTGCCGGGCCTCGCCCAGCTTCATCCCCTGCAGCCGCAAAGCACCGTACAGGGCGCCTTGGAACTGTTGGAGACCGGGGCGCGCTGGCTGGCGGCGATCGTGGGCCTGCCCGGCCTCTGCCTGTCGCCGGCGGCCGGCGCGCATGGCGAACTGGCCGGCCTGATGACCATCCGCGCCGCGCAGGAAGCGCGCGGCGACGCCCGCCGCCGGGTGCTGGTGCCGGAATCGGCCCACGGCACCAATCCGTCCAGCGCCCATCTTTGCGGCTACGGCATCCAGTCGATTCCGGCCAACGCGCGGGGCCGCGTCGACCTGGCCGCCCTGAAGGCCGAACTGGACGAAGGGGTGGCCGCCATCATGGTCACCAATCCCAACACCTGCGGCCTGTTCGAAGACGAGATCCTGGAAATCGCCGCGGCCACCCATGGGGCCGGCGCCTTCTTCTATTGCGACGGCGCCAACATGAACGCCATCGTCGGCAAGGTGCGGCCGGGCGACCTGGGCGTCGACTGCATGCACCTCAATCTGCATAAGACCTTCTCGACGCCTCACGGCGGCGGCGGTCCGGGGGCCGGACCGGTGGCGCTGTCGGCCGAACTGGCGCCCTTCGCGCCGCTGCCCCACGTGGTGCGCCAAGCGGACGGCAGTTATCGCCTGATCGAGCGGGCGGAAGACGCCGCCGGCGCGCCGCTCGGCCGGGTGAAGGGCTTTCACGGCCAGTTCGGGGTGATCGTCCGCGCGCTCGCCTACATGATGAGCATGGGCGGCGACGGCCTGAAGCAGGTGGCGGAAGACGCGGTGCTGAACGCCAACTACCTGCTGGCGCTGCTGAAAGACGACCTGTCGCCGTCCTTCGCGGGGCCCTGCATGCACGAGGCCCTGTTCGACGACCGGTTCCTCAAGGACACCGGAGTTTCCACCCTCGATTTCGCCAAGGCGTTGATCGACGAGGGCTTCCATCCCATGACCATGTACTTCCCCCTGGTGGTGCACGGCGCCCTGCTGATGGAGCCTACCGAGACCGAGACCAAGGAAGGCATCGACCAGTTCGCCGGGGTGGTGAAGGAACTGGCCCGCCGCGCCAGGAAGGGCGAGACTCAGGCCTTCAAGGATTCCCCCCGCCTGGCGCCCCGCCGCCGCCTGGACGAAATCGCCGCCGCGAGGAATCCGGTGCTGCGGTGGCGGGAAGCGGCAGGTTAGATATCTGCGTTCCGGCCATGAACGGACAACCCGGCGGCTGGCGGTTCTGGATCGACCGGGGCGGTACCTTCACCGACGCCATCTGGCGCCGGCCCGACGGCCGCTTCGGGGAGGCGTTGCGATGAAGCGGAACGACTTGGTCGGCAGTGCCATTTTCCTCGCCATCTATCTTTTGGCCGCCGGCATCGGTTCCTCGCCGGCCGCGCCGTGGAGCCTGTTGCCCGCCCTGGTTCTGGCCGCAACGCATCGCCTGGGCACGATGGTCCTGCCCATCGCCTTGGCGGCCCCCTTCCTGGCGAACTTGGTCGGGCTGGGAGGAGCCTCGGCGGAAGGGGCCTTGCAGGCCCTGTCGTTCGGTGCCGCGGGACTCGCGATGCGGCGCCGCCGCTTCAACGGCGGCCTCGACCGCCCTCGCGACGTGCTGACGCTGTTTGGAATCGTCGCGAGCGCCTCCGCATTGGCGGCGCTTGCCCAGGGCCTCTTTCTCCTGCCGGCGGACCGCATGGCGGCCATGACGGGCCTGTTCTTTTCCCAGACGGTGGCCGGAGTAGCGGTGTTCCCGCTGATCCCGATCCTCCTGCGCCAGGGCATCGCCCCCTGGCGGAGATGGCCGTCCCTGGAGACGGTGGCCCAGGTAGCCAGCCTGGTGTTGCTCGGATGGGAAGTCTTCGGCCAATTCGTCAACGAGGAGATCCGCTTCTTCTACCTGCTGTTCCTGCCTTTCGCCTGGATCGCCGCTCGTCACGGCGTGGCAGGTGCCGCAGCCGCCTTGGCTGCAACTTTCGTCGGATTGATGGTGTCCCATCTGATCGTCGTGCACCGGGCTGATGCGATCATCGAACTGCAGGTGCGGATGCTCGCCCTGGCGGCCACCGGCCTTGCCCTGGGTGCCATCGTCAGCGAGCGACGGGCCACCGAGGAGAAGTTGAAGGCCCGCCAGACCGAACTGGCCCATGTGCTCCGGCTGAACATTGGCTGGGAGATGGCCTCCGGTCTTGCTCACGAACTCAATCAACCCCTGACCGCGGCTATGAGTTATGGCGAGGCGGGCCTGCGGCTGTTGGGCGGCGCCAAGCCCAACACCGACAAGGCCGTCGTCGCGTTCACCAAGGGCCTGGACCAAATCGAGCAAGCCGGGGATATCATTCGCCGCCTGCGGGATTTCATGAAGAAGGGCGATATCCGGGTCGAGACGGTGGCGGTGGAGGAACTGGTAGACGACGCGATCCGTCTGGCCGGCGCCGAGATCACGGCCAGTGGCGTGGTCATCCACGCCCTGGTGCCGCCGGCCCTGCCTCGGGTACTCTGCGACAAGACCCAGATCGTCCAGGTGATCCTCAACCTGCTGCGCAATGCCCACCAGGCGATCCTGGGATCGGGTGTCGCCGGTGGAATGATCGAGGTCTCGGCGGCACCGGCCGGCGACCGGATCGAATTCGGCCTGCGCGACAATGGTCCCGGAATCGCTCCGGAAATCCTGCCGCATCTCTTCAAACCCTTCGTCACCACCAAGGCGGCCGGCATGGGACTGGGGTTGTCGCTGAGCAAGTCAATAATCGAGGCCCATGACGGACGCCTTTGGGCCGAATCCAACCCGCACCGCGGGGCTATCTTCAAGTTCACACTGCCGCAGGCGGAAGGAAAGGAAGATTGACATGCCGGCCGAGGAGATGATCTTCGTCATCGACGACAACGAGGCGGTCCGCGACGCCCTGGACATGCAACTGAGCGCAGCCGGCTACTTGGTGTCCACTTTCGCGTCGGCGCTGGCTTTCCTGGAAGCCTACGAGCCGGCTTGGCGAGGCTGCATCGTCGCCGACGTCCGCATGCCGGGCATGAGTGGCATCGAACTCCAGCATGAACTGGCCCGGCGCGGCATTCCCCTGCCAGTGGTCATCATCACCGGACATGCCGACGTTCCCATGGCGGTGGCGGCGTTGAAGGCGGGCGCCGTCGATTTCATCGAGAAGCCTTTCCGCGACGAGGTGCTGATAGCCAGCCTTGGGGATGCCCTGGCCCGCGGCCCCGCCACCCTGGCACGCTTCTCGTCGCAGGGTGCGCGTTTCACCGCCTTGACGGCGCGTGAGCGGGAAATCCTGGACCTGCTGGTCGCCGGCCATTCCAGCAAGGCCATCGGCGCCATCCTGGACATCAGTCCGCGCACCGTGGACGTCCATCGTGCCCACATCATGGACAAGGCCAAGGCGAACAGCATCGTCGATCTGGTGCGACTGGCTTGCGAGACGGAGTAAGCAAATCTACCAATATCGGCCTCGGGCCCGACGAGTCCAGACTCAGGGACATGCAAGCCCAGCTCCGCGAGGACCGATGACGATACCGCTGCTGCCCAGGGCCGGCTCCCCCGGCCTTGACCTCCCCTCCCTCAATTTCCGCATGCCCTTTCCCGCTTGGTTGCCGCTGGTCGGCCGCCGTACCCTGGCGGCCGACGCCGTGGCCGGGCTGACCGGCGCCGTCGTCGCCCTACCTCAAGGCGTCGCCTTCGCTACCATCGCCGGCATGCCTCCCGAATATGGGCTCTACGCCGGCATCGTGCCGGCCATCATCGCCGCGCTCTGCGGATCGTCCTGGCACTTGGTTTCCGGACCGACGACCGCAGCTTCCATCGTGCTGCTCTCGGCTCTCAGCCCGTTTGCCGAACCGGGCAGCGCCCACTATGTCCAACTCGCTCTGACACTAACCTTCATGGTCGGCCTACTGCAGTTGACGATGGGTGCCTTCCGCCTTGGAACGCTGGTCGATTTCATTTCCCATTCGGTGGTGATCGGCTTCACTGCCGGCGCCGCGGTGTTGATCGCCGCCAACCAAGTGACGAACTTCTTCGGCTTACCTATTCCGCGTGGGAGCCATTTTCACGAAGTGGTGGTCCACCTAGTCACCCGCATCCCCGAGATCGATCCGGCAATCACCGGAGTGGCGCTCCTTACCCTTTTGACCGGCGTGCTGGTGAAACGCTTCGTGCCTAAGATTCCCTACATGATCGTGGCGATCCTGGCTGGCAGCGGCGCCGCCTATGCCGCCAACCGGCTGGGCGCTTCGGTTCCGGCCATCGGTGCCCTGCCGTCCGCGCTGCCGCCCCTGTCGGCGCCGTCCTTGTCGTTCGATACCTTTCGGCAGTTGGCGCCCGGCGCGCTGGCCATGACTCTCTTCGCCCTGACCGAGGCGGTATCTATCTCCCGAGCGCTCGCGGTACGTAGCGGCCAGCAGATCAACGGCAACCGAGAATTCATCGGCCAGGGACTGTCGAATATCGTAGGAAGCTTCTTTTCCGCCTACGTGGCCACCGGCTCGTTCAATCGCAGCGGGCTCAACTATCAGGCCGGCGCAAAGACGCCGCTGGCCGCCGTGTTCGCCGGCCTGTTGCTGGCGGTGGCCGTTGTGCTGCTTACCCCCCTCGCAGCCTATCTTCCCACCGCAGCAATGGCCGGCGTTCTTTTCCTTGTAGCCTGGGGCCTAATCGACTTTCATCACATCCGCCAGATACTGAAAAGCAGCCGCGCCGAGACGGCGATCCTCGCCGTGACTTTCTTCGGCGCCATCCTCGCCGAACTGGAGGTCGCCATCCTGGCTGGCGTCATCCTGTCCTTGCTGCTTTACCTCAATCGCACCTCGCGCCCGCAGATCTTGGCGCGCGTTCCCGATCCGGCCAATCCAAAGCGCAAGTTCACCACCGACCCGCTGCTGCCTGAATGCCCGCAGATCAAGATCGTCCGTCTCGACGGCTCCCTGTTCTTCGGAGCGGTGCCTTATGTTCTTGCGCGCCTGAGAAGCGTTGATCCGGGGCAGAAGCATTTGGCGATGGTGGCGTCGGGAATCAACTTCATCGATATCGCCGGCGCCGAGGCCCTTGTCCAGGAAGCCCGGCGGCGACGCGACGCGGGCGGCGGACTCTATCTGATCGGACTCAAGGAAGCGGCCCGCCATTCCCTGCACCGCGGCGGGCATCTCGAAGAAATCGGGGACAACAACGCATTCCGTTCGAAAACCGAGGCTCTGGCCGCCATCCAGGCCCGCTTCGAGCGGAGCATCTGCAAGACCTGTGATCGCAGTGTGTTTCTTGAATGCGATGCCCTGCGCGGCT
Organism: Magnetospirillum sp. WYHS-4; assembly: GCA_039908345.1. Taxonomy (NCBI): domain Bacteria; kingdom Pseudomonadati; phylum Pseudomonadota; class Alphaproteobacteria; order Rhodospirillales; family Rhodospirillaceae; genus Magnetospirillum; species Magnetospirillum sp. WYHS-4. The sequence goes on along the minus strand of JAMOBD010000004.1, from coordinate 57,497 downwards.
GCATCGCTTGTCCTTCCAACGCCGCCGAGGGGGCGGGGACCCGATGAAGGTCTATCGACGCATCCTGGCGGCCATCGATATCGACCGGTTCGGAAGCGACGTGGCGCGCGAGGCCGCCAAGTTGGCCCGCGCCCAGGGAGCTGCCTTGGCCCTGGCCCATGTCATCGACTACGGCCGTGGGCTGGACTGCGACCACGCCCCCTTCCTGACACCGGACGAGACGGAAAAAAGGCTGCGTGCCGAGGTCAATCTCCGCATGGCGCAGTTGGCTTTGGGACTGGGGATTCCGGACGCCTCCCGCCTCATCGCCTGTGGCCGGCCTTGCCAGGAGGTCTTCACCTTGGCGCTCGGTTGGCAACCCGAACTCATCGTGGTTGGCGATCGAGCGGCCCATGGTCTGGGTGAAGGCGGTACCTTCTTCGCCGCCAACGCCTTCTCCCGGGTGCGAGCCGACATCAGGGTGATTCCCCAGCCCCGGCAACGGGCCCTTCGGGAAATGCTGGACCTACTTGCCTGGCCGACACGAGTGATCGATCCCAGGACTTCCTGAGCGTCAATCCGCTGCGAGACTCGCGAATCCCCACCACAACATCTTGTGAAACCTTGACCGGAGTCGGGCCCGCCGTTAGACTCGGCCGAGATTCGGTTAAATGGTGGGATTCTGTGAGTCATCGGAGGTTCCGGCGGTTCGGCAAAGGTTTGGCGGTCGGCGCGGCCGTGTGCCTGCATGCGCTGGCGGCATCGGCCGAACTGGTGCTGATGGACGAACTGACCGGCCTGCTCAAGACCCATCCCCAGATCCAGGCCGCCGAGAAATCCCGCGCCGCCCAGAACAAGGCCGTCGACAGGGCCGAATCCAAGTTCTGGCCGACCGTGTCCGCCACCGGCGACGCCGGTCCCGAGTATGTCAGCAATCCTACCACCCGCACGGACGCCCAGCTCGACAGGGAATGGCGGCGGACCCGCAATGTGGCGGGAGTGACGGTGAGCAAGAACCTGTTCGACGGCGGCGTGGTGGCATCGGCCGTCAAATCGGCACGCCTGAACCACGAGGTCGCCGACCTGACACTGGAAGCGACCCGGCAGGCCACCCTTTTCGAAGGCACCAACGCCTATATCAACGTTCTTCGGCAACGCCGGCTGATCCAGCTTTCGCGCCAAGCCGAGGACAACGTCCAGAAGCAGCTCCAGTTGGAAGACGAACGAGTGCAGCGCGGTTCGGGCGTCGCGGTGGACGTCCTGGAAGCCAAGCGCCGGTTGCAGACCGCCAAGGAGCGCCGGGTCACCTACGAAGGCGCTCTGGCCGATGCCGTCAGCAAGTACAATCAGATATTCGCCCATTCTCCCGATGTCGAGGCGATGGTCGACCCGACGCCGCCCATCGAACTGCTGCCGTCGGACCTCGACAAGGCCATCGAAATCGCCTTGAGGGAGAACCCGGCGGTGGATAACGCCGCGGTGGCTGTCGAAGTGGCGCGCGAGGCCCGCGAAGTGGTGGACGCCCAGTACCTGCCGACTATCGATCTGGTGGGCAAGGCCAATTACGAGAAGCATAAGAACGCCACCCTGGGGACAAGGCGCGACTATTTCGTCGGCGTCCAGGCCACCTGGGACATGTTCACGGGCTTTTCGACCCAACATGCGGCGAGCCAGGCGGCTTTCAGCTACGGGGCCAGCAAGGACACGGCCCTGCACATGGGCCGCAAGGTGACCGAACAGACGCGGCTGGCATGGCAGGCCCTGCTGACCGCCCGCGAACGCGTCCAGTTGCTGGAAAATGCGGTCAACATCGCCCACGAAGTCTGGATTTCACGCCAGAAGCTGCGCGAGTCGGGCAAGGAGACCGTGATCAACGTGCTGGACGCCGAGAACGAAGTCAGCAACGCTCAGATCAACTACACGGCCGCCGCCTACGACGAACGCGTCGCCGTGTTCCAGGTCCTGCTGGCCATGGGCCGCCTCAGTCCCCGTTTCCTCGGCATCGTCGAATAGTCGGACCGTCACCCGGCCAACACCGCCCCCAGCAGGAGCCAGCCGAAATAGCGGTTGGACTTGAATTTGTCGAGGCAGTCGCGAGGATCGTCGGTGTCGACCTTGGCGGCCTGCCAACCCAAATGAAGGCCGGCCACGGCGAGACCCAGGTAGAAGGGCCAAGCGAGGCCGGCCAAGCCTCCGGCCAGCCCGAAGAAGGCGAGCGCCGCACCGTAGAAACCGTACAGCCAAGTCCGGGTCGCGGCGCCCAGGCGTAGCGCGGTGGACTTCACGCCGATCAGGATGTCGTCTTCCTTGTCCTGGTGGGCGTAGATGGTGTCGTAGCCCAGCGTCCAGAAGATGCCGCCCGCATAGAGCGCCAGGGCCGGCCAGTCCAGTTCGCCCCGCACCGCAGCCCAGCCCAGCAGGGCGCCCCAGTTGAAGGCCAGCCCCAGCACCGCCTGCGGCCAGTAGGTGACGCGCTTCATCAAGGGATAGACGGCGATCAGCACCAGGGACGAGCCGCCGACCATGATGGCGATCGGATTGAATTGAAGCAGCACCGCCAAGCCGACGGAACATAGGACGACCAGGAACAGCAAGGCCTGGAATACCGTCACCTCGCCGGCCGGAATGGGGCGGGTGGCGGTGCGGGCCACCCGGCCGTCCACGTCGCGGTCGGCGATGTCGTTGACCGTGCAACCGGCGCCGCGCATGACCAGCGCCCCCAAGGCGAACAGGCCGAACAGCCGCAGGTCGGGGCGGCCGTCGGCAGCCAGGGCCAAACTCCACCAGCCGGGGAAAAGCAGCAGCCAGGTGCCGATGGGCCTATCGACGCGCGCCAAGCGCAGATAGGGCCGCAGGGGACGCGGCACCAGGCGGTCCACCCAGTGGCCGCTTGGAATATCGCTCGCCGCACTCTTGACCGCTTCCGTCATGGCTGAACTAATACCATCCATGGCTTCCGACACCAAGGCACGGCTGTTCGTCTCCGCCCCGCTGGCCGAAGGCGCCGAAATCGCGCCCGCGCCCAACCAGGCGCATTACCTCGCCCACGTCCTGCGTCTCGCCACCGGAGACGCCGTCGCCCTGTTCAACGGCCGCGACGGCGAATGGCGGGCGACCGCCATTTCGTTCGGCAAGAACAAAGCGCTGTTGCGGGTCGAGACCCAGTTTCGGCCCCAGGTTTCCGAGCCCGACATCTGGCTGGCCTTCGCGCCGCTCAAGAAGGATCGCACCGACTTCCTGGTGGAAAAGGCGACCGAATTGGGCGTCGCCCGCCTGCTGCCGGTCTTCACCCGCCATACCGCCGCCGGACGGGTGAACCGGGACCGCCTGGCGGCGCAGGCCGTGGAAGCGGCGGAACAATGCGAACGCTTGTCGGTGCCCGATGTGGCGGAGCCGTGCTCCCTTGATCGGCTCCTGGAATCCTGGCCGCCGAGCCGGCTGCTTTTCGTCTCCGACGAAACGGGCGGCGGCGGCCCCTTGGCCGACGCCCTGGCGGCGCGGCCGGACTTGGCTTCCTGGGGCTTGCTGGTCGGGCCGGAAGGGGGATTCGCCACGATGGAGCTTGACGGGTTGGCCCGTTATTCCCTTGTTGTCAAGATCGGCCTGGGGCCGCGCATCCTGCGCGCCGAAACGGCGGCCCTGGCGGCCCTGGCCATCGGTCAGGCCTTCCGGGGCGATTGGACGAAGAAGCCAAGGAGCTAGAACCATGTCGGGTGTCGTCGAGGGCCAGAGCGAGATCGTCGCCTCCAAGCGGACGCTGGTCGAATACATGGAGGCCGGCTGCAAGCCGCCCGAAGCCTGGCGCATCGGCACCGAGCATGAGAAGTTCGCCTACCGCCTGGAGGATCTGCGGCCGCTGGACTACGAGGGCGGGCGGGGCATCCGCGCGCTGCTGACGGGGCTTTCCCGCTTTGGCTGGCAGCCCATCCTCGAAGGCGGGAACGTCATCGCCTTGAAGGACGCCGGGGGCGGTTTCGTATCTCTGGAACCGGCCGGACAGGTGGAACTGTCGGGTGCCCCCGTCCAGGACATCCACGAGACCTGCACCGAGTTGCAGGAACACCTGCGCCAAGTGAAGATCCTGGCCGGCGAGATGGGCATCGGCTTTTTGGGGCTGGGCTATCAGCCCAAGTGGCCCTTGGCCGAAATGCCCTGGATGCCCAAGGGCCGCTACAAGATCATGCGGGACTACATGCCCAAGGTGGGCGGCAAGGGGCTGGAGATGATGCAGGCCACCTGCACCGTGCAGGTCAACCTGGACTTTTCCAGCGAGGCCACCATGGTACAGATGTTCCGCGTCTCGCTGGCACTGCAGCCCATCGCCACCGCGTTGTGGGCCAATTCGCCCTTCAAGGAGGGCAAGCCGTCGGGGTTCCTCAGCTACCGCAGCCACGTCTGGACCGACACGGACGGGGCGCGTAGCGGCATCCCCGCCTTCGTCTTCGAGGACGGGTTCGGCTTCGAGCGCTACGTGGACTACGCCCTCGACGTGCCCATGTACTTCGTCTACCGGGACGGACGCTACATCGACGCCTCCGGCCAGTCGTTCCGCGACTTCATGGACGCCAGGCTTCCCGCCTTGGCGGGCGAACGGCCGACCCTGGCCGACTGGGCCAACCACCTGAGCACCCTGTTCCCCGAGGTGCGGCTCAAGCGCTATCTGGAAATGCGGGGCGCCGACGGCGGGCCCTGGAACCGGCTTTGCGCCTTGTCGGCCTTCTGGACCGGGCTGCTCTACGACCCGGTGTCGCGGGATGCCGCCTGGCAGATGGTCAAGGACTGGACTCCGGCCGAAATCCAGGAGTTGCGCCGGGAAGTGCCCTATCTGGCGCTCAACACGCCCTTTCGCGGCACTTCGGTGGGCGACATCGCCATCGACGTGTTGGAATTGGCCCACCGCGGGCTTTGCCACCGCAAGCGCTTCGACGCCTTGGGACGGGACGAGACCCATTTTCTCAATCCCCTGTTCCAGATCGCCGATTCCGGCTTCACCCTGGCCGAGGAGCTGCTGTTCGCCTACGAACGGCGCTGGAAGGGCAGCGTCGATCCGGTATTCCGCGAATATGCCTACTGACCTGCCGACCATCCCGCTGATCGAGGTCGGCCGCGCCGGCCCCATCCTGCTCATCGAGGAGGAGCCGGAACGGCTGGAGGAGCTGCTGGACGGCGCCCGCAAGCTTTATACCGAGCCTCTGCTGCGCCTGGGCGACCACCTCGCCAGACGCTGGTTCGCCAAGGCCGCCACGCCCTACGTGCCGGAGATCGCCGCCGTCGCCGAACTGGCGGCGCCGGTCGGGGCCTGGGCGCTGAACTTCAGCTTCGAATGGGCCTGCACCACCGGCGTTGTCGCCGACCCCTGCGGTGTCGGCAACCGGCTTCTCCGCACCCTCGACTGGCCGCTGGACGGCCTGGGCCGCAGCTTGGTGGTGGCCGGCATGGAGGGCACGGCGGGTCGCTTCCTGTCGGTCACTTGGCCCGGATATGCCGGGGTGTTGACGGCCATGGCGCCCGGCCGCTTCTCCGCCGCCATCAACGTGCCGCCCATGCGTCGCCTGACCTTCGTCAAGCCGGCCGACTGGCTGCTCAATCGGCTGCGGGTGCTGTCGCGCCGCGAACAGCCACCCAGTCACCTGCTGCGCCAGGTTTGCGAGACCTGCGCCGCCTACGACGACGCCCGCGACATGCTGATGTCCACCCCGGTCTGCGCCCCCGTCTTCTATACCTTGAGCGGCCGGGAGCCGGGCGAATGCTGCGTGATCGAACGAACCGAGGACGAAGCCTGGGTCCACGACGGACCGGGCAGCATCGCCAATCGCTGGCTGAAATGGCCGCAAGCCGGCCACGACCGCGGCTGGGACAGCCCCGGCCGCTTGGCGCGGATGGAAGCCTGTCGGACGAACGGGGCCCCCGACGGCTTCGACTGGGTCTCCCCGCCCATTCTCAACCCCACCACCCGCCTGGCCGCGGTTGCCAACGCGGCACTTGGAACCCTGCGGGTGCGGGGCTACGAGAAGGATGGGACCGCCACCAAGGACTTCGCCACCGGATGAAGCCGCCCGAGACGGCGAACCCAGCGGTTCCGGCCGGCCCATCGCGGAAATTCGTGCAAATAGGGTTCAGCGCCAACCCCGGTCACGGTTCCGGCCGTGCTCCCGCCGGCTTCGGTCGTCCCGGCGGTCCGGTGCGGCATAGGGGTTCCGAGACCTTGCGGGGACGTCATAGGCATGAGCCGGGTTCGGTGCCTGCACGACGACCGGATAATAGGTGGGGCTGGGCGGCGCGGCGTAAGCCGGCTGGGCGGGATAGCCGGAAACGCCGCCGTAAGGGCCGGCGCCGTACATGGCATCCGCGAGGCCAGCCAGATCGTTCATGGTGCAGGCCGACAAACCCAAGCTTCCCAGGCCGATAAGCATCGCGATCCTGGTATGGCGGAACGGCTTCGACATTTTCTCCTCCCCTCCGGCGGGCTTGCCGGTCGGGGACGATATGACCTCGCCATCGTGGCGGAATTTCGCCGAAAATGTGGAAAGATCGGGGCAAGAGCTTTCCCGGAAAGCGGGAAGGGGGCCTCGCGGCCCCCTTCTTGATTCTATCAGCGCTTGTCCATCGGCAGGTAGGGCCGTTCGACGGCGCCGGTGTAGAGCTGACGGGGGCGGCCGATCTTCTGAGTGGGATCTTCGATCATCTCGTTCCACTGGGCGACCCAGCCGACAATACGGGCCACCGCGAACAACACGGTGAACATCGATGTCGGGATGCCGAGAGCCTGGAAGATGATGCCCGAGTAGAAATCGACGTTGGGATAGAGCTTCTTCCCGACGAAGTACTCGTCTTCCAGCGCGATGCGCTCCAGTTCCATGGCCAGTTTGAGCAGGGGCTCGTCCCGCTTGCCCAGCACGTCCAGCACCTCGTGGCAGGTCTGGCGCATGATCTTGGCGCGCGGGTCGTAGTTCTTGTAGACCCGGTGGCCGAAGCCCATCAGGCGGAAGGAATCGTTCTTGTCCTTGGCCCGCTTGATATATTCGGGGACACGATCCACGCTGCCGATTTCGGTGAGCATGGTCAGCACGGCCTCGTTGGCGCCGCCGTGCGCCGGCCCCCAGAGCGAGGCGATGCCGGCCGCGATGCAGGCGAACGGATTGGCGCCCGAGGAGCCGGCCAGGCGCACCGTCGAGGTGGAGGCATTCTGCTCGTGGTCCGCATGCAGGATCAGGATGCGATCCATGGCGCGGGCGATGATGGGATCGACCTCGTAGGGCTCGCAGGGGTTGGAGAACATCATGTGCAGGAAGTTGGCCGCATAGCCAAGCTTGTTGCACGGATAGACGAAGGGTTGGCCGATCGAATACTTGTAGGCTGCCGCCGCGATGGTCGGCATCTTCGCGATCATGCGGTAGGAGGCGATCATGCGGTGGTTGGGATTATTGATGTCCAGGCTGTCGTGGTAGAAGGCCGACAGCGCGCCCACGATGCCCACCATCACCGCCATGGGATGCGAGTCGCGGCGGAACCCGCGGAAGAAGAACTGCATCTGCTCGTGCATCATGGTGTGGTAGCGGATGTCGTGCTCGAAGTGCGCCCATTCGTCGGGCGTCGGCAGGTGGCCGTATAGCAGCAGGTAGCAGGTTTCCAGGAAGTTGGAATGTTCCGCCAACTGCTCGATGGGGTAGCCGCGGTAGCGCAGGATGCCGACGTCGCCGTCGATATAGGTGATCTTGGATTCGCAACTGCCCGTCGAGGTGAAGCCGGGGTCGTAGGTGAAAAAGCCGGTATCCTGATAGAGACGCCGTACGTCGATCACTTCGGGGCCGGTCGACCCCTTGAGGATCGGGAACTCCCACGCCTTGCCCGACCGGTTGTCGGTGAGCGTCACGGTTTCCCGCTTGGTGTCGGTGGTGTCGGTCATGGCCGCCATATCCCCATGTCTATCCCGTTGAGACGATCCGTTGCATCTGATCGGTACTTGGGCAGGTAGCCCCGCCTCTTCAACCATTCCCCCCGAGGGCGTCCCCGATCCGCCCCAAGGTCTCGTCGCGTCCCAGGATCGCCGCCACCGCGAAGACCGGCGGCGAGACGTTGGAACCCGATAGCGCCGCCCGCAAGGGCTGCGCCACGTCTCCCAGCTTGAGCCCGGCGGCTTCCGCGAAGCCTCGTGCCTCCTCTTCAAGGGCCGCTTCCTTCCAGTCGCCCAAGCCGCTCAAACGGTCGCGGAGCGCCGCCAAGCGGGCGGCTCCTTCGCCTTCCAGGAGCTTGGCCGCCTTGTCGTTGAGGACGAGCGGCCGGACGCGGGCGTAGAAAGCCGCACTGTCCGCCAGTTCCACCAAGGTCTTGGCCCGTTCCTTGAGGCCCTTCATGCCGGCCGCGAGGCGCGATTCCGCCTCCGGCGCCACGGGGCCACCGACCCGTTCCCGGACCTTGGCCAGGATCAGGTCGGCAAGGCGGGCGTCGTCCGCCTGGCGGATATAGTGGGCATTCAGGTTGGTCAGCTTGGCCAGGTCGAAGCGGGCCGCCGCCCGGCCGACGCCGTCCAGGTCGAACCATTCGATGGCTTGTTCGGTGGAGATGATCTCGTCGTTGCCGTGGCTCCAGCCGATACGCAGCAGGTAGTTGCGCATGGCTTCCGGCAGGAAGCCCTGGTCACGGTACCATTCGATGCCCACCGCGCCGTGGCGTTTGGACAGTTTGGCGCCGTCGGCCCCGTGCATCAGCGGCATGTGGGCGAACAGCGGATGCTCCCAGCCCAGCGCCTGGTAAAGCTGGTACTGGCGGAAGGCGTTGGTCAAGTGGTCGTCGCCGCGCACGATGTGGGTGACGCCCATGTCGTGGTCGTCGACCACCACCGCCAGCATGTAGGTGGGCGTGCCGTCGGCGCGCAGCAGGATCATGTCGTCCAACTGGTCGTTGGCGACCTTGACCTCGCCCTGGATGGCGTCCTGGATGACCGTCTCGCCGGAGAGCGGCGCCTTGAGGCGGATCACCGGCTTGACGCCGGCCGGGGCTTCGGAGGGATCGCGGTCGCGCCAGCGGCCATCGTAGCGCGCCGGCCGCTTCTCGGCGATGGCCGCATCGCGCATCGCCTGGAGTTCCTCGGGAGAGCAGTAGCAGTGATAGGCCTTGCCCTCGGCGACCAGGCGCCGGGCCGCCTCGGCATGGCGCTCGGCACGGGCGAACTGCGATATGGCTTCGCCGTCCCAGTCCAGCCCCAGCCACTTCAGGCCGTCCAGGATGGCGTCCACCGCCGCCTGGGTGGAGCGGGCGCGGTCGGTGTCTTCGATGCGCAGCAGGAACTTTCCGCCATGGTGCTTGGCGAACAGCCAGTTGAACAGCGCAGTCCGGGCGCCCCCGATATGGAGGAAGCCGGTGGGCGAGGGGGCAAAGCGGGTAACGACTGTCATGGCGCGATTTGGTACAGTAGTTCGCGTCGGATGTACACCACATTACATCCCGTTCGCAGGCGCAGCAACCAGAATGCGGATATGAACCTACCGGTTAACTCACATCCTGGCAATCCTTGGGCCTCCGGTTGCGAGTGGCTTCGTGCTGCATTGCGGGGTCCCAGGGCTCAGATGACCGCGGACGCCGACCGTTGGGTGCTCTGGCTGCCGGCGTTGCTGGGGGTGGGGATCGGCCTCTACTTCGCCTTGCCGGCCGAACCGGTCCTTTGGGTTGGGCCGGCATTGGTGGGCGTCGCGCTGCTGGCGGCGCGGGTGGAACGGCTTTTCCTATTGGCCACCGCCCTGGGGACGGTGGCACTTGGGTTCGCGGTGGCCGAATGGCGAACGGCCCTGGTGGCGGCGCCCAGTCTCGACGAACGGCTGGGGCCGGCCCAGGTCGCCGGGCGGGTGGTGCTGGTGGAAAGCCTGGAAAAGGGGCGGCGCGCTCTGCTGGAACGGCTTCAGGTCGCCGGTCTGGGGCCGGAACGGACGCCTGAAAGGGTGCGCTTGACCCTGAAGGGGGAACAGCCGGACTTTTCCGCCGGGGACTGGCTCCGGGTGAAGGCCGTGCTGGCGCCGCCCCGGGCGCCCAACGCGCCCGGCGCCTTCGATTTCCAGCGCATGGCCTATTTCATGGAACTGGGCGGGGTGGGCTACGCGGTGGGCAAGGCCGAAGTGGTGGCCCCCCGCGAGGCCGGGCGGCGCGGTATCGACGATTTCGCCGAGGCCATGGCCGACCTGCGCCATCGCATCACCCAACGCATCCTCGCCACCCTGGAAGGGCCGCGCGGCGCCATCGCGGCGGCTCTGATGTCGGGCGAGCGGGGCGCCATCCCGGAAGACCTCATGGACGCCATCCGGGATTCCGGGCTTGCCCACCTGCTGTCCATTTCCGGCCTGCATATCGGGCTGGTGGCGGGCATCCTGTTTGTCGGCCTGCGCGGCCTGCTGGCCCTGATCCCCTTCATCGCCTTGCGCCATCCGATCAAGAAGTGGGCGGCGGCGGCGGCCATCGGCGGCGCCTTGTTCTATTCCCTGCTGGCCGGGGCGACGGTCCCGACGGTCCGTTCCTTCCTGATGATCCTGCTGGTCCTGGCCGGCGTGCTGCTGGACCGGCGCGTCCTGTCCATGCGCTTGGTTGCTTGGGCGGCGGCGGCCATTCTGCTGTTCCGTCCGGAAAGCCTCCTGGAAGCCAGCTTCCAGATGTCCTTTGGGGCCGTGGTGGCGTTGATTGCCGCCTACGAGTGGTTGGCCGACCGGCGGCGCGAGCGACCTGCCGAGACGCGGCCTCTGGCTTGGCGTCTGGTCGCCTATCCGGCCGGCATCCTGCTCACCACCCTGATCGCGACGCTGGCCACCACGCCCTATGGCGTCTACCACTTCAACCGGCTGGCGCTCTACGGCATCGCCGGCAATCTGATCGCCATCCCGGCGACCTCGTTCTGGATCATGCCTTGGGCGGTCCTGGCCTTCCTGCTCATGCCCTTCGGCCTGGAGGATTGGGCCCTGGTGCCGCTGGGCTGGGGCGTCGACCTGGTGATCTGGGGAGCGGAGACCGTTGCCGCCTGGCCCGGTGCCGCCGTCGTTCTGCCGACCATGCCCGTGGCCGCCCTGACCGCCATGACGGCCGGCGGGCTGTGGCTCTCCTTGTGGCGGCGCCCCGTGCGCCTTTGGGGATTGGCGGGAGTCGCGGCGGGTATCCTGTTGAGCCTTTCCGGCCGCCTGCCCGATGTCCTGGTGGATGGCCAGGGCAAGCTGCTGGCGGTACGCACCGCCGATGGCGGCCTATCCGTTTCCAGCCTGGCGGCAGGGCGGTTCGAGCGCGAGGCTTGGTTGCAACGCGCCGGCCTGGAGGACGAGACGCCCTGGGATGAGGCCGAGGAAGAGGAGGGAGGAGACCGCCTGCGTTGCGATTCCCTGGGCTGTGTGCTGCGCACCGGAGGCCGCAGCCTGGCCCTGGTCCGCCAGCCGGGGGCGCTGCTGGAAGATTGCCGGATGGCAGACGCTGTAATCAGCTTGGTGCCGATCCGAAGGACCTGCCGGGGGCCGCAGGTGGTCATCGACCGCTTCGACCTTTGGCGCGAAGGCGCCCATGCCCTCTGGGTGGAAGGCGATGGGCGCATCCGGGTGGAAAGCGTCAACGGCAACCGGGGGAACCGCCCCTGGGTGATCCGGCCCCGCAGCCGCGACAAGGGGTTGTAGGAACTAGAAGGAAACCACCCGCGCCGGGCGCCGCCTCCTCAACGGCCGCTCGATACCGGCCAACGAATCAGTTCGTGTGTTGGCCCGCATCAATACTTGCGGATCAGTCCCACCAGGGTACCCTGGACGCGGACCTGATCGGGCCCGAAGACGCGGACCTCGTAGTCTTTGTTGGCCGGTTCCAGGGCGACGGCATGGCCTTTTCGGCGCATGCGCTTCAGGGTCACTTCTTCATTGTTGACCAAGGCCACCACGATGGTGCCGTTCTCCGCATTCTCGGCGTAGCGGACGACCACCACGTCGCCATCGTGGATTCCGGCTTCGATCATCGAGTCGCCTTCCACTTCCAGGGCGTAGTGTTCGCCAGCCCCAAGCAGGCTGGCCGGGATTTCGACGAATTCGGTATTGTCGCGCAACGCCTCGATGGGCGTGCCGGCGGCGATCTTGCCCCACAGCGGAAGTTCGACCGAGGCCCCGCGCGGCCGTGCCTGGGTGTTGATGCCGGCCAAACGGAATTCGCCGCGATGGAACAGCGAGGGGACACTGCGGCCGCGGGCCATGCGTCGGGTATAGGGCGCACGGGTTGGCAAGCTGACCCCGGCCCCCATGTTTTCCGGCAGGCGGATGACTTCCAAGGCCCGCGCCCGGTGGGCGAGGCGGCGCAGGAAACCCCGTTCCTCCAGCCCGGTGATCAGGCGGTGGATGCCCGACTTGGACTTGAGCTGCAGAGCCTCCTTCATTTCCTCGAAGGACGGCGAGATGCCGGTGTCGCGCAGGCGCTGGTCGATGAAGATCAGCAAATCGTATTGCTTCTTGGTCAGCATGGGGCGTCCCTCGATTCTCTTGTTCTTCGGATGACGGCTCCGAACGGGCCGCGCAACCTTCCAGCCCGAACAAACAACAAACGCAACACTGTTCTATTTTAGTTCCACGCGAAGGTCAAGTCCTTTTTTGCCAGGGGGTTACCTGGCGTCACCCGGAACGGGAGGGGACCGGAAAATCCCTGGAAATCAGAAGGATATCGGCCCCACCGGCAAACGGGGATAGGCCAAATCGAACCGAACGGATCGCAGGCTGCAAAATCCGGTCATATCGTGTGCTGGCGACACTCGTATCCGCCGCCGTTGAACCGGCCGGGGCTTGGCGGTAGACTGCGCCGCAAAGCGCATGGGCTTCATGGGGATTGGGCCAACGGATGTTCGATTTGTTTCTGAAGTTGATCGGCGTGGCGACCTTGGTCACGTGGTTGTTGTGGGCCGTCAGCATGACCGGCAACCTGCTGGTGCCGCGCCCCGAATTCGCCGGGGCGCCCATGGAGGTGCCGCTCACGCCCATCTACCGGATCAAGCCGCAGCATGAGTGAGCCCACCGGCCGCGACCTCGACGTCTTCGCCGCGCTGGCCATCCGGCTGGCGGACGCCGCCCGTCCCATCGCCAGGAAGTACTTCCGCGGCGCTTTTGCCGTGGACGACAAGGCCGATTCCTCGCCGGTCACCATCGCCGACCGGGAAATCGAAGCGGCGTTGCGCGCCCTGATCGAACAGGCCTTCCCCGACCACGGCATCTTCGGCGAGGAACACGGCCGCACCCGCATGGAAGCCGATTACATCTGGGTGATCGACCCCATCGACGGCACCCAGGGCTTCGTCACCGGCAAGCCCTTGTTCGGTAGCCTGATCGCCCTGACCTACAAGGGCCGGCCGGTGGTCGGCGTCATCGAGACCCCGGCGACCGGCGAGCGCTGGGTCGGCGTCAAGGGCCGCCCCACCCTCTTCGATGGGCGGGAAGTCCGGGTCCGGGCCTGCGCCGACCTCGCGCGGGGCTGGCTCTACGCCACCACGCCCCACATGTTCGCGGGGGCCGAGGCGGAAGCCTTCGACCGCCTGCGCGGCCGGGTCAAGAAATCCCTCTATGGGGCCGACTGCTACGCCTACGGCCTGCTGGCCAACGGCACCGTGGACCTGGTCTGCGAGGCGTCCCTGAAGCCTTACGACTACTGCGCCCTGGTGCCGGTGGTGGAAGGCGCCGGTGGCGTCATCAGCGACTGGGAGGGTCGGCCCTTGACCGTCGCCTCCGGCAGCCGCGTGCTTGCGGCCGGCGACGCGGCCGCCCACCGCGCGGCTCTGACCGCGCTGGCGGGGGAAAGCGGGTGAACGACGGCTGGGTCGGCAGCGTGGCAAGGAACGATGACGAAGACGTCGGGCTGCGCCTGGTCAAGTCCGTCGTCAATCTGGTCTGCCTGTGCCACGGCGATCGCATCGTCTACATCAATCCGGCGGGCGCGCGGATGTTGGGAGCGGAAGGCGCGGCCCACCTGATCGGCCGCACCTTGCCCGACTTCATCGATCCCGACTATGCGGAGCTGATGGCCGCCGGGCTCGACACCTTCGCCGAGGAAGAAAACGGCGTCCCGCTCAAGATGCTGCCGCTGAAGGGAGAGCCGCGCGACGTCAAGCTGTTCGTCACCCGGCTGGAACTGGCCGACGAACCGGTGTTCATGGTCGAGGCGCTCGACATCACCGAATTCATCCGCGCCGCCGAGGCCACCAAGCTGCGCGAACAGCGGCTCAAGGGCATCCTGGACACGGTGGCCGAAGGCATTGTCGCCATCAACGAACAGGGCCAGATCCTCGCCTTCAATCCGGCGGCCGAACGTCTGTTCGGCTACAAGGCACGCGAGGTGATCAACCAGAATGTCTCGATCCTGATGCCCGAGCCCCATCGCGGCCAGCACGACGGCTATATCGCCCGCTACCTGGAAACCCGCCAACCCAAGGTGATCGGCCGCTTGGTCGAGATGGACGGCCAGCGCAAGGATGGCACCCATTTCCCCATGGAGATGAGCGTTTCGGAACTGCGCGAGGGCCGCTCTCGGGCCTTCATCGGCGCCATGCGCGACGTCACCAAACGCAGGGAGTACGAAGCCCAGATCAAGAAGATGGCCCATCACGACACCCTGACCGGGCTGCCCAACCGCAATCTCTACAACGACCGCCTGGCGGGCTGCCTGGCCCGTTCCTACCGCAGCCAGGCGATGTTCGCCCTGATGTTCATCGACCTGGACAAATTCAAGCCGATCAACGACACCTACGGCCACGACGCCGGCGATTTCGTGCTGAAGGGCGTCGCCCACCGCCTGCGCCAGCACCTGCGTGGTTCCGACACCATCGCCCGGGTCGGCGGCGACGAATTCGTGGTCATCCTGGAAAGCATCCACGGCAAGCAAGATGCCGCCCGGGTCGCCGGCACGCTGATCACCTCTCTCACCAGCTCCCTGGACTTCAACGGCGTCTCGCTGACCGTCGGGGCCAGCATCGGCATCGCCCTCTACCCCGACGACGGCAAGGATGCCGAAAGCCTGACCAAATGCGCCGACGAAGCCATGTACAAGGTCAAGGACGCGGGCCGCAACCACTACCGCTTCTACGGCGACTGACCATCCGAAGGAGGCCCCCCATGCGCCTGTTCCCCGCTCTGCTGGCCGTCCTGGTGGCCGCCCCGGCCTTAGCCGCCGATCCGGCGCCGCGCCACGGGCTCGCCATGCACGGCGAACCCAAGTACCAGGCCGGCTTCGCCCATTTCGACTATGTCGATCCGGCGGCACCGAAGGGCGGGAGCGTGCGCCTGGGCTCGGTCGGCAGCTTCGACGACCTGAACGGCTTCATCGTCAAGGGCGATGCGGCCGACGGGCTGGGACAGATATACGACTCGCTGCTGGTTTCCTCGGCCGACGAGGCCTTCACCGAATACGGCCTCCTGGCGGAATCGGTCGAGGTTCCCGAGGACCGGTCCTGGGTCGTCTTCAACCTGCGCAAGGAGGCCCGCTGGCACGACGGCCGGCCGGTCACCGCCGATGACGTGATCTTCACCTTCGCCACCTTGATGGAAAAGGGCCAGCCCCACTACCGGCTTTATTACGCCGGCGTCGCCAGGACGGAAAAGCTGGGCCCCCATAAGGTCAAATTCTCCTTCAAGCCGGGCGAAAACCGGGAACTTCCCCTCATCCTGGGCCAGATCGAGATCCTGCCCAAGCACTGGTGGGAAGGGCGGGACTTTTCCAGGACGACGCTGGAACCACCTTTGGGCAGCGGGCCCTATCGCATCAAATCGGTCGATGCCGGGCGCTCCGTCGCCTACGAGCGGGTGGCCGACTACTGGGGCAAGGACCTGCCGGTCAACAAGGGCAGCCACAACTTCGATACCATCCGCTACGACTACTACCGCGACGGCACGGTGGCGCTGGAAGCCTTCAAAGCCGGCGAATTCGACTACCGGGCCGAGAACTCATCCAAGGACTGGGCGACCGGCTACGACGTTCCCGCGGTCAAGAAGGGCTGGATCAAGAAGAGCGAAATCAAGCACGACCGCCCCGCCGGCATGCAGGGCTTCGTCTACAACCTGCGCCGCGACCTGTTCAAGGACCGGCGCGTGCGCGAGGCTCTCGCCTACGCCTTCGACTTCGAATGGTCAAACAAGAACCTGTTCCACGGCCAGTACCGCCGCAGCCGCAGTTACTTCGACAATTCGGAGCTGGCCGCCACCGGCCTGCCGTCGCCCGACGAGATGAGTATTCTGGAGAAGTTCCGCGGCCGGGTGCCGGACGAGGTCTTCGCCAAGGCATACGCTCCGCCCGGCACCGACGGCTCCGGCCAGATCCGAACCAACCTGAAGGAAGCCGACCGGTTGCTCAAGGAAGCTGGCTGGACCATCAAGGATGGCGTCCGGGCGAATGCCGCCGGCAAGCCCTTCGAGTTCGAGATCCTGCTGGTCAGCCCGCTGTTCGAACGCATCGCGCTGCCCTTCGTCGGGAACCTGGAACGCCTGGGCGTCAAGGCCCGCGTGCGAACCATCGATTCCGCCCAGTACGTCCGGCGCGCCGAGACCTTCGACTACGACATGGTGGTGATGACCTGGGGCCAGTCGGAATCGCCGGGGAACGAGCAGCGCAACTACTGGACCGCGGCCGCCGCCGACCAGCCGGGCAGCCGAAACTTTCCGGGCATCAAGGACCCGGTGGTCGACGAGTTGGTCGACCGGCTGATCGCCGCCCCGGATCGCCAGTCCCTGGTGACCCGCACGCGGGCCCTGGACCGAGTGCTGCAATGGGGATTCTACGTCATCCCCCATTGGCACCTGGACTACGACCGCATGGCCTACTGGGACAAGTTCGGCATGCCCAAGGTCACGCCCCGGCGCGGTGCCCAGTTCACCACTTGGTGGATCGACCCGGCCAAGGAGAAGTCCCTGGAGGAACGCCGCAAAAGCGGGCAGTGACGACTGGCGACCCGTATTGATCTTTTCGGCCAAGTGAATTAAACGGCCAGTCATGCCCTTGGGGGGCCAGACATGGCGAAGCTGCCCGAGTATGTCCTGACGCGCCTGCGTTTCATGGTCATCGACGACGACCCGCACATGCGGTCCATGGTCATTAACATTTTGCGTTCCTTCGGCGTTCGCGAGATCGAGGAGGCCGAGGACGGCGAAAGCGCGTTCGAGCGGCTCAAGGATTTCTCTCCCGATATCGTGTTCTGCGACTGGCAGATGGGGCCCATGGACGGGCTGGCCTTCACGCGGCGAATTCGGGGCAACGCGGATAGCTCGGGCGCCTTCGTGCCGCTGATCATGATCACCGCCCATACCGAAGTGGGCAGAGTATGCACGGCTCGCGATTCAGGAATTACGGAATTCCTCGCCAAGCCGATATCGGCCACCACGCTCTATGCCCGAATCTGTGCCGTGATCAACCGGCCGCGCCCCTTCATTCGGGCCAAATCCTTCGTCGGTCCCGACCGACGGCGGCGGCGCGATCCTTACCAGGCCGGCAAGGCCCGCCGGCAGGAGGACCAAGTCGCCGTCAAGGAAAGCGGCGTCGATGTATCGCAGGACGATATCGACAAGATGCTGGCCGGCTTATAGCTCGGTGTACTTCCGCGCCGAACCTCGCGCCTTGTGGGCCGGGTACTTGGCGGCGTTGAGGTCGATCTTGCGTTCCGCCGCCCGGGCGAGGTCGATGCCTGCCCGCTCGCAGACCAGCAGCAAATAGAGAAAGACATCCGCCACCTCTTCCTCGAGGCGGGCCTTGACCTCGGGACGGTGCAGGTCGGCCTCCAGGGCGCCGTCTTCCTTCCATTGCGCCAGTTCCAGAAGCTCGGCCGATTCGATGGTCAGCGACATCAGCAGGTTCTTCAGGCTGTGGAACTGGGCCCAGTCCCGCTCTTCGCGGAATTCCACCAGGCGGCGCGTCAAATGGGCGATGGTCTCGGGCATCCTCGGTCCTCCCTGTCGGGCTCCATGGGAGCACAGCCGCCCTCGGATGGCAACGCGATTGCTTGCCGGGGGGCTCGGGCTACCAAAAAATTACCCTTGTTCGCCAATACCTTGAAAGGATCGTGCGCCAGGCGGCGCGGACATCGATCCAAGTCATTTGACAGCCTTCGCGGACCCGCGTATATGAATAAACCATAATATATTCGGGTCACCGAAGTCTGGGAGCGGCCATTTGGCTTTCCGGATGGCGCAACGGGGTTGCGTCGTGCGGTCGCTATATGGGTGGGGGCGGAGAAGTTCCCCGCTTCTGGATGTCATCTCAACCCGGATGTCATCTCAACTGAGGAAATCAGGGGAAACGCTCAATGCCCACCTTCGTGCACACCGAGAAGTGCGATGGCTGCAAGGGCGGTCAGGTGACCGCTTGCATGTACATCTGCCCGAACAACCTCATGAAGCTCGATACCGAGCGCATGAAGGCCTTCAATCAGGAGCCCGACCAGTGCTGGGAATGCCAGTGCTGCGTGAAGGCTTGCCCGCAGCAGGCCATCGAGGTTCGCGCCTACCAGGACGTGGTGCCGATGGGCGGCGCCTGCATCCCGCTGCGTACCGATACCGCCATCATGTGGACCATCAAGTTCCGCGACGGTGAAGTGAAGCGCTTCAAGTTCCCGGTCCGCACCACGCCGGTCGGTTCCATCGACCCGTACGGCAACAAGCCGGCACCCGGCAGCCTGGACGACAACCTGCTGTTCACCGAGACCGGCAAGACCCTGCCGACTCCCTGACACGGGACCGTTCCGAGACATATTTCCACACGCGGGAGGCCCGTCGGGACGACGGGTAACCGCGCAGACAGGAGAATGAGACAATGGCTGGTACTTTCGGGGATCCCGAAATCATCGACGTCGAAACCGACATCCTGATCGTCGGCGGCGGTATGGCGGCTTGCGGCGCGGCCTTCGAGGCGAAGCGCTGGGCCGGCGACGACGTCAAGATCACCCTGGTCGACAAGGCTGCCATGGACCGCTCCGGCGCGGTCGCCATGGGCCTGTCCGCCATCAACACCTACCTGGGCGACCAGGACCCGAAGGACTACGTCCGCATGGTCAGCGCCGACCTGATGGGTTTGACCCGCGACGACTTGGTCTTCGACGTGGGCCGTCATGTGGATGCCACCGTGCAGCTCTTCGAAGAGTGGGGCCTGCCCGTGTGGAAGGAAAAGGGCAGCGAAGGCGTGCCCCTGAAGGACGGCGGCAAGCCGGTCCGTTCCGGCCGCTGGCAGATCATGATCAACGGCGAAAGCTACAAGCCCATCGTCGCCGAAGCCGCCAAGAAGGCGCTCGGTATCGAGAACATCATCGAGCGTTGCTTCATCGTGAAGTACCTGCTCGACACCAACGAGCCCAACCGCATCGCCGGTGCCGTCGGCCTCAGCGTCCGCGAGCACAAGCTGTTCGTCTTCCGCGCCAACACCATCCTGAACGTCTGCGGCGGCGCGGTGAACATCTTCCGTCCGCGGTCCAACGGCGAAGGCAACGGCCGCACCTGGTACCCGGTGTGGAATGCCGGTTCGACCTACGCCATGGCGGCGGAAGTCGGCGCCGAGCTGACCATGATGGAAAACCGCTTCGTGCCCGCCCGCTTCAAGGACGGTTACGGCCCGGTGGGCGCTTGGTTCCTGCTGTTCAAGTCGCAGGCCACCAACGGCGCGGGCGAGAACTACGTGATCAAGAACGCCGACATGCTGAAGGAGTTCGCTCCCTACGATACGGCCGCCGTGGTCCCGACCTGCCTGCGTAACCACGCCATGCTGAAGGAAATGAAGGAAGGGCGCGGCCCCATCCTCATGAACACCCACACGGCCATGAAGAAGCTGGCCGAGACCATGACCCCGCAGGAAATCAAGCACCTCGAAGCCGAGGCTTGGGAAGACTTCCTGGATATGTGCATCGGTCAGGCCGGCGTGTGGGCCGGTATGAACATCCGTCCGGAAGAGACTCCGTCCGAACTGATGCCGACCGAGCCGTACCTGCTGGGTTCGCACTCCGGTTGCTCCGGCATCTGGGTGTCCGGTCCCACCGACATCGCTCCGAAGGAGTGGCAGTGGGGCTACAACCGCATGACCACCGTCAAGGGCATGTTCACCGCCGGTGACGGCGTGGGCGCTTCCGGCCACAAGTTCTCTTCGGGCTCCCACACCGAAGGCCGCATCGCCGGCAAGGAAATGGTCCGCTTCGTCCGCGACCACAAGGGCTTCAAGCCCTCGCTCAAGGGCGACATCAAGGCCATCGCCGAGGAAATCTACCTGCCTGTGCGCAACTACTTCCAGCACAAGGACAAGACGACCGCCGAGGACGTCAACCCGTTCTACATCACCCCGGCCATGTTCCAGAAGCGTCTGCAGAAGTACATGGACGAGTATGTGGCCGGCGTGTCCACCTACTACCAGACCAATGCGAAGATGCTGGAAATCGGCCTGCAGCAGCTGACTTGGCTGAAGGAAGACTCCAAGAACCTGCGTGCGAAGGACCTGCACGAACTGATGCGCGCCTGGGAGAACTACCACCGCCTGTGGGCGGCGGAAGCTCACCTGCGCCACATCATGTTCCGCGAGGAAACCCGGTATCCGGGCTTCTACTATCGCACCGACTTCCCGAAGCTGGACAACAACAACTGGAAGTGCTTCGTCAACTCCCGCCACAACCCGGATACGGGCGAGTGGGAGATGAAGAAGATTCCGCACATCGACATCGTCGAGAAGTTCTACGGCGGCCAGAAGCACTAAGCTTCGACTGCCGGGGAATTCCGGAAATCGGGGGGGCGCCGGCTTGACCGGCGCCCCTTTCCGTTCTTGAATAAGATGCCGCGCCGCCAGGACCAGGAAGGAAGATACGCGATGACCGAAGGCTACGAACGGAACTACCTCGACCGCGAGATCGAGGTCGATATCCTCGATGCCACGCGCGTCAAGACACAGAAGAACCCGGTGATGCCGGTCCGCCTCACGGCCGCGGATTCCTTCTGCTTTTCCTGCAAGCGCGAAAATTCCTGCTGGAACAAGTGCTGCCATGGCGCCGACATTACGTTGACACCCTACGATATCCTGCGGTTGTCCAGAAACCTGGGTGTCCGTCCGGCCGAGTTTCTGCTCGAACACACCTTTCCGGCGCTCTGGGACAAGGCCGATCTTCCGGTCGCCAAGCTCAAGATGGCCGGTGAGGACGGCAAGGGGGCCTGTCCCTTCATGCGCGAGAACGGCTGTTCCGTTTACGAGGACCGACCCGCCACCTGCCGCTATTATCCGCTGGGCTTGGCCAGCGTGAAAATGAAGGGCAGCGAGGAAAAGGAGGATTTCTTTTTCCTGGTGAAGGAAGACCATTGCGAAGGCCACACCAAAACCAAGGAATTGTCTGTCAGCGCCTTCCGCGAGGAACAGGGCGTTCCCCATTACGACGACGTCAACCGCGGCTGGATCGACATCCTGATGAAGATGGCCTCCTGGAAGGTGGTCGGCGGGCCTTTCGGCCAGGACCTCACGGCCCAGACCAAAAAGATGTTCTTCATGGTATCGACGGACGTCGATTCCTTCCGCCGTTTCGTGTTTGGCAGCAAGTTCCTGGAGACCTACGACATCGACGCGGAGGCGCTCGAAACCCTGAAGACCGACGACGAGGCGCTGGTCCGTCTGGGATTCGACTGGATGAAGAATGTGATTTTTAACGATCCGACGATTAATCTCAAGCAGGAAGTCCTGCAGAGAGCGATCGTCAAGGCCCGTCAAGACATGGGAGCCTGCTGATCGGCATTTAGGGGGGCGGAAAGGGCATGGCCCTGGGGCTGGGACGCTGGGAGTTGACCGACGACGAGCCGGCGCCGCAGGCGCTGGCCATCGACCCGTCGGGACGGGTGCGCCTGCCGGCGGATCGGCCGCCGGCCCTGGCCGCCTATTCTCGCGAGGAAGGCAATTTGGTGCTGACTTGGCGGGATGGGAGCGCCTTGTCGGTCGCGGGCTTCTTCATGGCCGCGGAGCCTCCCGACCTGCAGGGCGACGACGGCTGCCGGGTTCCCGGTTCCCTGGCCCGCCATCTGGGAGATCCGCAGCCGACCGCCGGCGAGTCGGTGGCTAAGGTCGCCCTGACCGGTGGCGAGACCTTTATTCATCGCGCCGGAAAGTCGGAGGCGGCCGGGCCTGGTTCGGTGCTGATGGCGGGCGACATCCTGGACACGGGCGAGGCGGCCGTGCTTGCGCTGCTGCTGCGCAAGGGCGGGGTGGTGGTACTGGGGGAGGCTTCGCGGCTCGCCTTGTATGTGGTCGACGGGTCCACCCTATCGATGCTTAAAGGCAACATGGTTTTCCAGACGACGGCGGACCCGGGCTTGAGCGTCGACACCCCGGTCGCGACCCTGCGGCTGCAGGGCTTGCGTTGCGGCCTGGACCTGCCCGACGGCCGCAACCTGACGGCGGTGCACATGGGCGGCAAGGGCGAGGCCTCCATCGTCAATGGACGGGGAACCCGCGCCCTGAAGGCGCCGGGCACCTTTACCACCGTAACCTCCTTTGGTTTGGAGGCTTCGTCGGTCGGCGTCATGGAAAAGGACGATGCCAATCACCTGTTCGAGGCGCCCCTGGGCGCAATGGGGATGTTGGAGGGGGCGGCGAAATCGGCACCTCAGGGGCCGGCGGGCGAGGCCAAGGAACCCCTAAGGCAAGCCTTGGGAACGGTGGCGGAGGCAGTCAAAGGCAACGTCGCACCGAAGTCCGGACCGGAGGTCGAACCCGCCAAGCCGGAACATTCCGCCGTCGAGTCTCCGAAGGCGGTCATCAAGGCGGCCATCAGTGCCAAGCCTGCACCGCAGCCCGCACCCAAGCCGGCACCGCAGCCCGCACCCAAGCCGGCTCCCCCACCGGTTCAAGGCCCTGTTCCTGTGGCAGGTTCGTTGGGGCCCGCGCCTCGGAGGGAGATACGCTACTTCCTGGCTCCCGATATGGAAACGGCGCGGCGGGGGGGGATCGGCATCGATTTTCTCTATGGTGGCGCTCCGGACGAGCGCCTGGGCAGCGGACTGCCGGACGGAACCGTGGTGCGTGGCCGCTCGCGGCGCGAGGGCGACGGCTGAGCGCCTACTTCTTTCTCTTTCTCTTTTTTGGCGTCGGTGCCGAGGGCTCGATCGTTTCCGGGACGCGCCACCAGTCCTCGGCCCCTGCCACCGGGCGCAGGCCCTGGACCGAGGGGCCTTTCTCGCGCGGCAGTGCCAGTAGGTTGATCGATACGATGACGCCGAAAATGTTGTCCGGATTGCGGTGGAAATTGTCGACCCGGAACAGGGGGGGCAGATGCCACCAGAGGGCGTAGTCCATCTCTTGCAAGAGGGCGATGAGGGCCGCCGACTTCTCGCGACGGTCGTTTTCGACGTACAGGGCGGGGCGCAGGCGGCGGATGGTCTCGGCAGTCCCGACAAGGACCTCCGACTCGCTGCCTTCAACGTCGATCTTGAGCAGGTCGAGTCTGGGCAGCTTGAGGTCGTCGAGAGCGATTACGGCAATGGCCTCCCTGGCTTCGGCGCCCTGGATATCGCCCACCGAAACCCCGCCGTAATTACCCTTTCCGTGGTAGGGAAAGACGGGAAGAATCGTCTGGCCGGCGACACGGCCGGCGGCGGCGCGCAGGGGCACGACGTTGAGCAGGCCGTTGAGGGCCAGATTACCGCAAAGGACGTTGAACAGGGCACGTTGGGGCTCGATCGCCACCACCCTTCCGGTGGGCCCCGCCAAGCGGGCCAGGGGGATCGTAAGGGCGCCGATGTTGGCGCCCGCTTCGACCACCACGGCGCCGGGCTTGACGAACTGGCGAAACAGCAGGACCTCATCCTCGGAATATTCGCCGTAGAGTTCCAGGCTGCGCCCAACATAGGCATCGCCGCGGAGATACATGAAATGACCATGCCGGCCCCGGCGAATGGCGACGGAGGCTTCGGCGGCGGGGGCCTTGTTCATGGAGGGATATTCCTTTCTAGTCGGGGCGAACGGGATCGTTGCCGGAGATCCGACGGTAGGCCTCGCCGTCACCAAACTCGGCGAACCGCCAGTAGCGGCGGTGCGGGTCCCGGGTGCGACGGGCGTGCTTGATCGGGCACCAGTGCGCTTCGGAACGGCTGGCGACCTCGCGAGCATAAGCGATCACTCCGTTGGCGTACCCGCAGTAGACGCAGTTCAGCTTCTCGATCAGGTTGAGATAGGCCAGTTGATGGCGGTCGAAAACCACGTAGTCGGCGCGTCGTACCTTGGCGATGCCGTAAACCGGAAAGCCCAGGTGGACGAACATCAGGACCAGCAGGTCGAGCAACGCCAGCGGCAGGAAGAGCGCGTAAACCAAGGGCGAGGCCAAAAGAGCCAATACCCCGGACTCGGCAAGGAACCGCCCCGGCCCCTTCCGTAGCCGGCGGTGCAGATCGATCCTCTGCTGTTCGAAGCGGACCTTCTTGGCGACGACTTGGTAGTGGAAGCGGCGGCGACCTTCCTCAAGCTCGCGCTCGAAGGTCTCCTCCAATTCATTGAGCTTGTCGAGGATCTTCGAAAAGTCGACGGGCATGGACGGCTCCTTTACCTCGTCCCCAGGGTGTGCCATCCGGTTCCATCTGGCAAGGGCCCGACGCCTTCACGCAAGATATCAAAGGGTCCTGCACCGCACCGTCTGGAAAATCTGGCCGAACTGGAAGCGTCATGCATCCTTCCCGCCGATCCGACAAACGGAAGGTATTCATTAGATCAGCCGGGCGGCATGGCTTTGCCTCGCTTGCGAATGAAAAGGGCCGTACCGAGCCCACCGTCGTCGCCCTGTTGGGCCATTCCACCGGCAGCGTGACGCGGCGCTATATCGCCACGGTCGAATTGGACGAAGAGGCCGGGTTGTTCCACGGGGAGGTGGTCAACACCCGTGACGTGTTGACCTTTCAGGGACGAACCATCATTGAACTGAAAACTGCCTTTGCCGACACTATCGCGGACTATAGGGAGTGGTGCCGGGAAAGGGGGAAGGAGCCGGAGAAGCCGTATTCGGGAAGCTTCACGGTGCGGATTGGCCCGGAGCTACATCGCCGCATCGCCGATGCAGCGGCACGGAAGGGAAAGAGCCTCAACGGCTTCGTCGCCGAGACCCTTGAGCATGTCGCCTGAGCGCGATTTAGGCAAAAAATCGCAAACCAGTTGAAGCCATGGGCCAACGGCGACCGCCTTGCCGATTTTATCATTCCGATAAACGCTGTATGTCTTCATGCTTCGCCCCTGCCCCCATCTGCATGCCTTCGGCCTTCCCCGAGGGACGTCTTTTCGGCTGCCGAACGATCCACGAAAACCGACCGCGCCATCTCGGATTCGATGACCGCCGCCCAGGCCTCGGCCTCGGGCTTGGTGTCGAAGGTCGCCGTCTGGACGGCGTAGCCGACCTTGCGGACCTTCGCCTGCCAGGCCTTGCCGCGCTACATGAGGGTCGCCATCGCCAACCTCCGGGGAACTTTGGGAGCCGACTGTCCCAAAATTGTCCCAAATCACGGTCTGGCGGGGAAGGGATTCTTTCTAAGTCATTGAAAGAATGGCGCACCGGACGGAATGAAGATGGTCACTGGAAAATCAGGATTCCTTTGCCTGAACGAGGAGAGAGCCTATTCCTCGTGCCAGCCGGTGATCATCATCTTGAACAGGCTGGTGACCTTGACGCCGGTGGTACCCAGGTAGATGTGGGCGACCATAAAACTGACGATGACGATGCCGACCAAGTAGTGAAGCACCGCCACCGGCACCAGGCCATCCATGCCGAAGATGCGCTTCGGGGCCAGGTCGGGCCACTGGAAGATGAGCCCCGTCAGCACCAGCAGCGGCATGAAGAAATACATGATGATCCAGTAGACGATCTGCTGCAGCGAATTGAAGTTCGCCTCCTTGGTCGGCGGATATGGGTGGACCTCGCCCTTGAAGATGCCGAACAGGTAGAACCGGGTCTGGCGGGCGCAGCGTTCCACGAACCCTCCGGGCTTGGGAACGTACTGCCACCAGTTGCCGCTGACGATGTTGGCGATCACGAAGAAGCCGTATAGGCCGGCCAGGGACAATCCGGCGACGTCATGGACCCGCGCCGCCGTGGCGAAGGGAACCAGCGGAAGTGTGGGATCGGCGAAGTGGAGGCTGGCCCCGGTGACCGTCAGGGTGATGATCAGCAGGGCATTGGTCCAGTGCCAAAGCCGGATCCACAGCGGCAGGATGAAGATGCGATGGCTCATGGATCCCTCCTCTTCCGCCCGACCAGGATGCGGATGATGCCGTGGCCCACCACACCGGCGAAGGTCAACCCCACCAGTCCCAGGCCGAAGAAATCGAGATAGGCGTTGCGGGTGGCGCCGATGACGTAGGACTCGCCCAGGATGGCGCTATTCAGGAAGCCGAGCTTGGAGGCCTCTTCCTCGGCGGTCCAGCGGTAGAGGCTGGTCCGGAGCGCGGTGTCCTTGGTATGGCAGACGACGCAATCCTTCTGCGCCTTCTCCTTGTTCAGAACCTCATGGGACATGGCCAGGGTCCGGGTGGTGGCCTTGGGCGTATGGCATTCGATGCAGCGCACCGCCTGCCAGTGCCGCTTGGTGTTGGGCAGCCACTTGTGGATGGCGTCGATGTCGGGTCGCTTCTTGCCTGGAATCAGGATGCCGCCGAATTCGACGAATTTCTTGTCGGAGTCGTGGCAGCCCATGCACATGCCGTTGTCCTGGGCGACGATCTTCGCCGAATCTTTCAGGATCTCCGCCTTGGCGTAGACGTGGGCGTTGTGGCAGGTGTTGCAGGTGAACTTGTC
Organism: Magnetospirillum sp. WYHS-4; assembly: GCA_039908345.1. Classification (NCBI taxonomy): domain Bacteria; kingdom Pseudomonadati; phylum Pseudomonadota; class Alphaproteobacteria; order Rhodospirillales; family Rhodospirillaceae; genus Magnetospirillum; species Magnetospirillum sp. WYHS-4. The sequence goes on along the minus strand of JAMOBD010000004.1, from coordinate 30,775 downwards.
CTTCAGCTTCTTGGCGTGGGTACTTTTCGCCACCTGCTCCTCGACCCGCCAAGTCTGCTGGGCGTGGCACTCGTTGCACTCCAGGGTCCTGGCCTTTTCCTTCACGGCTCCGGCGTGGGGATATTCCCGATAGGCGCCCAGATGGCAGGTCTTGCAGGCCATGCCGGCGTGATTGGACTTGGCGTAAGCCTCGGGATCGGTCAGAGCTTGGCCAAGCTTGACCAAATCCATGCCCTCACGGGGCGGCCGGCGCAACGCGGCCTCGACATGGCATTCCAGGCATTCCGCGTTCCATTTGCGGACCTGCTCGATGGTTTCCGGGTCCTTGGGTGCGGCGCCCAGGGTCTGTGCCCAGGCCGGCCCCGCCAGCAGCAAGGCGGCCAGAAGAAGCAGCGCGACCCCGACCGGGCGATGGTGCAGAGCGGTGATCATCTCTCCCCCTTGGAGCCGTTCGCGGCTCCGATCAATCTCTCTCATCCTCAGTCGAGGCCATCCTCGCGCAGATAACGGGCGTCTCCCGCCACGGTTTCCACGGTGATCCTGGCGAGTGCCTGGTACAGCGGCTCCCTCGCTTGGCTTTCCAGGGCGCGGCAATAATCGGGAACCCAGCCCATCAGGTGGCGTTCGACGAAATCGGCCTGACGTTCCCGCGCCCACCAAGCCTCGTCCTTCCGCCCTGCCTCCCGGGCATCGCCCTCGCCATTGGCCAGAGCGGCGACGAAGCGCAGTTCCTCGGCCAGATGGTCCGGCGGACCCCAGCGCCCCTCGGGCTGGAAGCCGGCCTCCCCATAGGCCCGCATGGCGGCGGCGGCGGCCTCGCCCATCATGCGCCCTTCGCGCCACAGGGATTCATACGGGGGCGGGGGGCCATACCCCTCGCGCAGACCTCCGAACAGCCGGATGTGCTCGACCGCCAAGCGATCCGCCAATTCGGCTGGGGACTCGCTCCGTAAGGTAGCGACGATTTCGCCGGCCGGTCCATCCGACTGGACGTCCAGGGCCGTCAGCCGGACCAGTTGGTTGGCTTCCGGCGGGCCGGCGAACAGGGAGGCCAGGAACCAGTAGGCCTCGGCCCGCTGCCGGCTTTCCGGGGACCGTTCCGCCCCCATCACTTCACCGTCGCTTCGTAGAATTGGGTAGCCATGTTGTCCTTGCCGCGATGGCAGCCCAGGCAAGTTCCGCGATCCACGGCACCGGGGTAGGCGGCTAGGGGGAATTCCTCGCGGCGCAGGAACTGGACGTTCTCGGGGAACTTCACTCCGGCATGGCAGGTCTGGCAGCCGATGGCCATGTACTTGGTGTGGATGCTGTGGAAGCGGCTCCCCACTTCCAGATTGTACTTGTCGCCGGGATTAATGTCCCCCTCGCGCAGCTTGACCGCCAGGATGCCGGCGCCTTCCGGCTTGGGCGGCGCGGCCTCCTGGGCGAAGGCCGTGGAGAGGGAAAGCACGAAGGCGGCGAGCAGAACCAGAGTTCTCATCACACTTCTCCCGCTTCCAGCACGTAGTAGACTTGAGGCCGGGTACCGTAATCCCGCTTGATCTGGGCCGCCTTGCGCGCGCCGATCTGGCGGGCGACGTTGGAGTTCGGGTCCTCGATGTCCCCAAAGACGCGGGCGTCCACGGGGCAGACGATGTCGCAGGCCGGCGTGAATTCCGGGTCCTTGCCGATGCGATCGGCCTTGCCCGCCTGGATCGCCTTTTCCAGCTTGTGCCAGCAGAAGGTACATTTCTCCGCGACATTGGGTTTCTTGCGGTGGGTGGGATGGCGCCCTTCCGCGGGCAATGCCTCGGGCGGGGTCGGCCCCTGTCCGGGATAGAGGGCTCCCAGCTTGGCGCCGTTGACCTGGGGCACGCCGTAGGGACAGACGGCCGCGCAGTAGCCGCATCCGGAACACTTCTCGTAATCGATCAGCACCACGCCCTGGGCATTCTTGGAGATGGCCTTGAAGCCGGCCTTGTCGCAGGCCAGCTTGCAAGACGGATTCTCGCAGTGCATGCAGTTCATGGTGACGAAGGTGCGGTAGACGTTGGGGAACGTCCCGCCCTCGGACTCGATCATCACGTTCCAGGGCGCCCCCGGCGTGAAGTGGTTTTCCACCGCGCAGGCGGCCACGCAGGCCCGGCATCCCATGCAGCGCTTGGTATCGATCACCCGAACCAGCTTCATGACCGTGGCCCCCCTATGCCTTCGTGACGTTGCACTTGGTGTCGTTGAAGGAGTTCATGCCCGAGATGAGGTCGGGGTGAAGCTCCAGGATGCGGTTCACGTCGATACCCTTGCGGGAATACTCGGGCCAGCCGGCGATGGCATGGCCGTAATGGTAGGAGATGCCGATGGTGTCGGGACGGATGCCCTCGGTGAGCTTGCACTTTCCCGTCACCTTGCCGATGCGGCTTTCGACCGTGACCATGTCGCCGTCCTTGATGCCCAGCTTGGCCGCCGCCGAGCCGTTCATCATGACGTGATTCTCCTGGGTATCCTTGCCCAGGGCGAAGTTCAGGATCGGATTGGTGTTCGAACAAGCCGTCTGGTTGCGGTACATCCGCTTGAAGGTGATCAGGTAGAAGGGCAGATGGCCCGCCTCCCGATGCGGTACCGGGAAGGCGTGATCCTTCAGGGGGAAAGGCGAATAGGCGATCAGGTAACGCTCCAGGTCGATATTCTTGATGCCTTCCTTCTCGACCGTTTTCTTCAGCTTGGCGAAGGTGCCGACCATAGAATCGGCATAGAACTGCATCTTCGGCTTGCCGGGCCCCTTGAACTTGTCCTCGATGCCCTTGGTGTAGACATCGGCAGGCTTTTGCTGCCCGCCGACGAAACCGTCCTTCAGAGCGACTTCGAAGGGCTTGCCCTTCGTGGCGTTCAGCCAGAGGACCTCGACGGATTCCTTGGGCGTGTAGTCGCGACCCTTCTGGAAGGTATGTTCCTTGAGCTTCCAGGTTTCGTTGATGGCGTCCACGTACTTGTCCCGGAGGTCCAGGCGCTTGGCCAGTTCCCAGAGGATGGTGAAGCCGTCGTGCTTCAGGTTGTAGGCATTGACCACCGGCTGGCGGATACCCGTGTGCTTGGCGTGCGGATTGGCACGGACCGGGGCGAAGTGCCAGGATTCCAGGTAGTTGAGGTCCGGCAGGATGATGTCGGACATCCAGGCCGTCTCGCTCATGTGCACTTCGATGGTGACGTTGAAGGTCTTTTCCAGGGAGCGGTACTGGACGTCGGTATCCGACGTCGATGCCGGCCGGTTGGTCGCATAGAAGATCTGCATCTCCGGTTCGTACTTGAGGCCGTAGGCCTTCGGATCGAGAACCGTCAGGGCGACCTGCTGGCAGACGTCGTGATGGCCGTTGGGGAAGTAGACGCTCTTGGCCAGGTCCACCCGCTTCGGCGGGTATTCGCACTTGGAGGGTTCCATGTAGGCCGGGCTGTTGAACACCCGGCCCAATTTGTGGCCGCCGATGGCATCGGGAATGCCAAGGATCATCTGCAGCATCAGGGCGGAACGCCAAGTCTGCACACCGTGCTCGCGCGCCGACATGCCGCGCCAGGTGTGCAGGGAGACCGGACGGTAGCGGTGGCTGAAATCACCCAGATTGGTGGTGGTGCCAAGGCGGATTTCGCGGGCGATCATGGCCGCCAGCTCGCGGATGGTCTCGGCCGGAACACCAGCGATCTCGCCCGCCGCCTCGGGCGTCATGTCCTTCAAGCTGTCGGCGTAGACGTCGAAACCGGTCCGGACCGGCTTGCCGTCCACGGTGAAGGCGCCGCGCAGGGCCGGCGTCACACCCTCGGTGAAGGGCTTGGCGGATTTGCTGGCGGTATCCCAGACCAGGGGCTTGCCCTCGCCGTCGCGCAACACCAGACCGTCGGCCCCCACCAGTTGCGGAGCGTTGGTGTAGGTGACGAGGAACGGCTCGTCCACCTTGCCGTCGTCGATCAGCAGCTTGGTCAGCGCCAGCACCAGGACCACGTCCTTGCCGGGACGGATGGGAATCCACATGTCGGCCTTGGCGGCGGGATGGGACAGGCGCGGTTCCACCACCACCACCTTCATGCCGCGCTCCTTGGCGCGGGTGACGGCATGGTCCATCCAGCGGGCGAACTGCTCCGCCTCGAAGTAGTTGGAGCCGAACACCACGAACAGGTTGCAATTCTCGATGTCCGGCAGGAAGCCGTGATAGCCCCAGGTGATGTCGTCCGCCACGTGGCGAGCCGACTCGCAGGTGGTGGTGCGATGGATGACGTTGGGCGTGCCGAAGGCCTTGCAGAAGGCCTTGGGGAAATTGTCGCCGATCAGGTATTTGCCGTGGCCGTGCTGCCAGATCAGCTTGGAGGGATTGTCGGCCTTGATCTTGGCCAGGCGCTCCGTGATCGTGTTGAAGGCCTCGTCCCAGGAGATTTCCACCCACTTCGGGTCCTCGTTCAGGCCCTTCTTGGGATTGGTCCGCTTGAGGGGGGTCTTGACCCGGTACGGATTGTAAGCAGTGAAGGCGCCGGCCACGCCCTTGGGACAGATGCCGTGGTTATAGATATCCCGCCGCGCGGCGTCGGGCTGGATCGCCTGGATGACGCCTCCCGCCTTCTTCACCTCCAGGGCGCAGAAGTTGACGCAGTGGACGCAGACGGTCTTGACGGACTCTTCGATGACGGGGCCCGGCGCCGCCACTCCGACCTTGGGAAAGGCCGGTACGATTCCGGCCCCCGAAGCGACGGCGGCCAATGAGCCCATTCCCTTGAGAAAATCCCGGCGTGTCGAGAACATCTTCGGCGCTCCCCTCCCATGGGCCATGTTTGGGAGAGGGTACCCCAGGGAAACATGAAAAGTCCACACGATTAACATGGGTAATAGATTATAAATACATCATGAAGACGTCATTAAGGCGAGTTCAAGGACCGCCATTCCCTTGCGGGCGCCAGAACTGCCTTTGGCTTCCGGTAGTACCGTGAATTGAAGGTCCAGCAAGCCGAAAGGGGCTAGGCCCTTCGGCCTAACCCATTGAATCTAATGGCGCACCCGGCGAGATTCGAACTCACGACCTCTGCCTTCGGAGGGCAGCGCTCTATCCAGCTGAGCTACGGGTGCCAAGTCCATCGAGGACGACGGCAAGTTAGCGGAAACCTGTCGACGATGCAAAGGGGAAACCCCGCTTTCCCCCGGCGTGCTCCGGTCACCACCATGTGATTGGCGGCCATCTCCGGTCCCTGCCACCTTGGAGGCATGGGAACGCGAACCGAGATCATCGTTGCCGCGCTGCTGCTCATGCCGTGGAGTCCCTTGTCCGGACTGCGCGCTGAAGAACGTTCGGCTACGGTGGTGGAACTCTTCACCTCCCAGGGCTGTTCCTCCTGTCCGCCTGCCGACGCCTACCTCTCCGAATTGGCCGGCCGTCCCGAGGTCCTCGCCCTCTCCTTTCACGTCGACTATTGGGACTACTTGGGATGGAAGGACCCCTACGCGACACCCGACAACACCCATCGACAAAGGAACTACGCGAAACTCTTCAATCTGCCCTATGTCTATACCCCGCAAATGGTGGTGGCGGGGGCCGTGCAGACGGCCGGAACCGACCGGACGACGGTTGACGAGGCTCTTCTCCGGCGCCGTGAGCGGGAAGCCCGGTCGCCGGCGGTGGAATTGCGTCGCCAGGGACCCGAAGAGGTCATCGCCCGGCTTCCCGCGCTGACGGGAAGCGGTGCCGGCTGGGATCTCTGGCTGGTCGCCTACGACGACGAACACCTTACCCAGGTCCGACGCGGCGAAAATCAGGGGCGGACGATCCGCAACCGCAACGTGGTTCGGGGGGTGGATTTCCTGGGAAGCTGGGAGGGTGGCGCGGGCGAGCGCCGAATCGTGTCGCCGAGGTCTCCCTCGGCAGGGCTGGCGCTTCTGGTCCAGGATCGGGAGACCGGCCGTATCGAGGCCGTCGGCCGCCTTGACCCAGTCACGAAGCCGTGATCCCGGAAAACTAATTCCCGGAGGCGGTTGCCATCCCTTCGTCGGGCCCCATATCGGGAAGGCGGGCCCTCGCGGCGCCATGAATTGGGACAGGGACAGGGAAGGACAACAAGATGGCTTACGGAACCCCGGAGTATCTGCTGTGCCGTGCGGGCCGCGAGCCGGCCCTGGACGACCTGTTGCGCGATCCGACCACCCATGCCGTGATGGCAAGCGATCACGTTCAGCGAGACGCTCTGCATGAGATGCTGTTGGCGGTCCGGGCGGGGCTGATGGCCAAACAGGACGAGGTCCGGGCCCTGGTCTAGAACCCGGAAAAAGGAATGACCAAGGGGCCCGGTCAGCATGCCCGAGACGGCCGCCTCGACGGCGGCCTGGGGCCCGGCCTCAATCCGCGAAGGGATCGCGGACCAGGATGGTGTCGTCCCGTTCCGGGCTGGTGGAAAGCAGGGCGACCGGAGCTTCGATCAGTTCCTCGATGCGCCGCACGTACTTGATGGCGGTGGCCGGCAGGTCGGCCCAGGAGCGTGCGCCCTGGGTGCTTTCGGACCAGCCGTCCATGGTCTCGTAGACAGGCTCGATTCGCGCCTGCTGGGCGCTGGAGGCCGGCAGATGGTCCAGCATCCTGCCGTCCAGCTTGTAGCCGACGCAGACCTTTAGTTCCGTGAAGCCGTCCAGCACGTCCATCTTGGTCAGCGCGATGCCGTGGATGCCGTTGATCTTCACCGACTGGCGCACCTGGATGGCGTCGAACCAGCCGCAGCGGCGCGGACGGCCGGTGACGGTGCCGAACTCGCGACCGCGTTCGCCGATGCGCTTGCCCACGTCGTCGAACAGTTCGGTGGGAAAGGGGCCGCCGCCGACGCGGGTCGTGTAGGCCTTGGTGATGCCCAGCACGTACTTGGCGGCGCCGGGGCCCTGGCCCGAACCGGTCGCCGCGTTGGCCGCCACCGTGTTGGACGAGGTGACGTAAGGGTAGGTGCCGTGGTCGATGTCCAGCATGGTGCCCTGGGCGCCCTCGAACAGGATGCGCTTGCCGGCCTTGCGGGCATCGTCCAGGGTCTTCCATACGCAGCCCACATAGGGCAGGACTTCGGGGGCAATGGCCTTGATCTCGGCGATCAGCTTGTCGCGATCCAGTTCCGCCATGCCCATGCCGCGCAGCAGGGCGTTGTGGTGGAACAGCAGCTTGTCGACCTTTTCCGCCAGAAGTTCCGGTTCCGCCAAGTCGCCGGCGCGGATGGCACGCCGGCCCACCTTGTCCTCGTAGGCCGGGCCGATGCCGCGCCCGGTTGTCCCGATCTTGGCCTTGCCGGCGGCTTCTTCCCGCGCATTGTCCAGATGGGCGTGGACGGAAGGCAGGATCAGCGTGGTGTTTTCGGCGATCTGCAGATTGTCCGGCGAAACCGTGACGCCCTGGCCGCGCAGGATGCCGATTTCCTTGGTCAGGGCCCAAGGGTCCATGACGACGCCGTTGCCGATGATCGAAAGCTTGCCGCCGCGCACGATGCCCGACGGCAACAGGCTCAGCTTGTAGGTGATGCCGTTGATGACCAGGGTATGGCCGGCGTTGTGGCCGCCCTGGAAGCGCACCACCACATCGGCCCGTTCCGACAGCCAGTCGACGATCTTGCCCTTGCCCTCGTCGCCCCACTGGGCGCCCACCACCACGACGTTGGTCATCCCCTTCGCGTCCTTCCTTGCTGGATCAGAGTTCCGTGACTTTGCCATCTTTCCATAGATGGCTGCAATTCATCAGGCGGGCCTCGGCGGCGGCGTCCCGGCCGGCGTCCAGGCCGGCCACCGTGGTCCAGCCCTCGTCCCTGAGCCGCCGCCCGTCCGCGCCCGGCGTGCCGGCCGGCAGGAAGATGGCATGGCGATCCGACGGGGCGGGCAGGGACTGCAGGACTGGGTCCATGAACAGGGTGACGCCGGTCGCCGCTTCTGCCCGTCCGACCCCCACGCCGGCCCGATAGCGCCCGCCACGCCCCAGTTCGCCCGTCACACCGCGGGCGAACAGGGTGAAGCTGACGCCGGCGTGGTATTCGAAACCCCGGTTTTCCACGGCATCGACGGTCAGGTTCAGGTCGGGGGCCTCGCGGCGCACCCGGCGGGCCACTTCGACAAGGGCCTCCCGCTCGGTGGCGGCGGCCGGCGGCAGATCGAGGTCCTCCAGTACGGCCAGGGCCTTGTCGGCCGCTCCCGAGGCGGCCAGCAGGGCCGAAAGGACCGCGGCCAAGCGCTCGCCCAGAACGTCGGCCTGCCCGGCAAGGGCCGCGGCGTCCTTGCGATCCAGGGCGGCGCGGGCGTTCGCCAAGGCATCGCCCTCCAGACCGGCCAGCAGGGCGCCCACCAGAGGCGGCATGCCGAGATCGACGCTCAGGCCGGCCACGCCCAGCTCTATCAGGGACTCGACTGCCATCAGGATGACCTCGATGTCTCCCTCCGGGGCCGAAGCGCCGATCAGTTCCACGCCGGCTTGGTCGAACTGGCGTTCCGGGTTCGACTGGGAACCCTTGACCCGCAGCACCGGCCCGGCGTAGCTGAGCCGCAGGGGGCGCGGGGCCTTCTTCAGACGGGTGGTGGCGATGCGGGCCACCTGGAGCGTCATGTCGGGCCGGAGCGCCATCATGCGCCGCGACACCGGGTCCATGAGCCGGAAGGCATGCTTGGCCATGGCTTGGCCGTTGCCGGCGAACAGGCTTTCCTCGAATTCCATCAGGGGCGGACGCACCCGCTGGTAGCCGCGCGCCGCGAAGGACCGCATCAGGCGCGCCACGGCCTGGGCCTCGAAGGCGGCCTCCGGGGCCAGCGCATCGTTCAGGCCGGCCGGCAGCAGGGCGATTTCGGCAAGATCGCTCATGGTCACTCGATGGGGCGGCGAACGCCACCTACCTTCAAGAGGTCAAGGAATGGTGATGGCTTGGCGGCGGACCGTGCGGCCGATGTTGTCGACCAGAGGACCGATCATGGGCTTGCTGGCGGCGACCGACGATCCCAGGCGGGTTTCCGCGGTGGCCCAGCCCTGCCAGAGGCGCTGCCCCTTTTCCTCCAGCGTCAGGTCGAGCCGGTAACGGTCCGGAGTCACAACCCGGGTGCCGCCCTGGCCTTCATTGAACAGGCCGCCGGCTTGGCTGTCGAAGACGTTGATGCGGGCGCGCTGAGTGTCCCCGCCGATGCCGCCGCCGGAAGCCTGCAGTTCCAGCAAGGTGCGGCGGCCGCCGTCCGACCAGGAACCGGCTTCGTCGCGCGTCTCGAAGACGAGAACCAGGGGAGCATCCTTGACCACCGTGTAGCCCTTGGCCTGCAGCACCCTCACCAGTTCGGCTTGCAGAACCAGGTTCTCGTCCGAATTATCCATCGGGCGGACACTGACGGTCCGGCTTTCGGGCACGGGCTTATAAACCATGGCATTCAAGGTCCCCTGTCCCACTTCCTGGGCGAAGGCGAAGGGCGAGGCCAGAAGCAGGGCCGCCATGGCGGCGGGCAAGAGCGGTGGAGATAGTCTGGCCGGATGATGGGCCCGTGCGCCGGCCCTGTCAACAGAGGCGCGATGGCCCTGCAGCGCCTTGCCGCCGTGGTTTCCCCCCGGCCTTCCCTTTGCTAAGCTGACGACGGGCTGCCGGTAGGGGGTGGGTCAGCCGTGGTTTCCCCCCGGCCTTCCCTTTGCTAAGCTGAAGCCATCACTTCCCATCCTTCCAGGCCGGCCGTGGTTTCCCCCCGGCCTTCCCTTTGCTAAGCTCCGCAGTATCGAATGGCTCGGGACAAGTTGGCCGTGGTTTCCCCCCGGCCTTCCCTTTGCTAAGCTAACACGGCCTGCAAGGGCATCCTCCGCCGCGCCGTGGTTTCCCCCCGGCCTTCCCTTTGCTAAGCTTATGACCGACGCGACGATGGGCGGCAGCGGGCCGTGGTTTCCCCCCGGCCTTCCCTTTGCTAAGCTCCGGTCGACATGATCGGGCTGGTGATTTCGGCCGTGGTTTCCCCCCGGCCTTCCCTTTGCTAAGCTGCAAGCTTGCTTCGGCCGAGATCACCATCAGCCGTGGTTTCCCCCCGGCCTTCCCTTTGCTAAGCTCGGTGTCGGTGGCCCCGTTGGTGCCATCGAGCCGTGGTTTCCCCCCGGCCTTCCCTTTGCTAAGCTGGACGCCGGCATTTCCGCTCAATGATCAGGGCCGTGGTTTCCCCCCGGCCTTCCCTTTGCTAAGCTCGCGGCGGAGGATGCCCTTGCAGGCTGTGTGCCGTGGTTTCCCCCCGGCCTTCCCTTTGCTAAGCTGCCGGGGTTGCGGGCCCTGTGCGTCCGCGAGCCGTGGTTTCCCCCCGGCCTTCCCTTTGCTAAGCTCGGCGCCGACGATCTGTGGCCCGCGCCATGGCCGTGGTTTCCCCCCGGCCTTCCCTTTGCTAAGCTACGGGGTCGTGGTAGGGCTTGAGGCGCAGGGCCGTGGTTTCCCCCCGGCCTTCCCTTTGCTAAGCTCCGCGTCCCCGCCGGGAGGTTCGGCCATGCGCCGTGGTTTCCCCCCGGCCTTCCCTTTGCTAAGCTGAACACAAGGCCGAAGGGGGGAGGAGCCAGGCCGTGGTTTCCCCCCGGCCTTCCCTTTGCTAAGCTCAAGCCAAGCTGCAAGGTATCGTCCAAACCGCCGTGGTTTCCCCCCGGCCTTCCCTTTGCTAAGCTATGAGGGTTTCCCGCGTCTCCTCGCGCTGCGCCGTGGTTTCCCCCCGGCCTTCCCTTTGCTAAGCTCTGATCCTCGCCCACCGTACAGCCCTTTGTGCCGTGGTTTCCCCCCGGCCTTCCCTTTGCTAAGCTATACCAGTAGACGGCCCCGTTACGGCCGCGGCCGTGGTTTCCCCCCGGCCTTCCCTTTGCTAAGCTCATTGCCTAGCGGGGCGCCGATCCCCGCCCGCCGTGGTTTCCCCCCGGCCTTCCCTTTGCTAAGCTATGACGGCGTGATAGCCGCGCCCGAAGTGAGCCGTGGTTTCCCCCCGGCCTTCCCTTTGCTAAGCTGCCACCACCGTCACTTGGGCGGCGACCCGCGCCGTGGTTTCCCCCCGGCCTTCCCTTTGCTAAGCTTGCGGGCCATGCCATGTTCGACCTGTTCGAGCCGTGGTTTCCCCCCGGCCTTCCCTTTGCTAAGCTCATTGGCGCCCTCACCGTCCGCCGTGGTTTCCCCCCGGCCTTCCCTTTGCTAAGCTCTTACCAACGACACGGTCAATTGGGACGGGGCCGTGGTTTCCCCCCGGCCTTCCCTTTGCTAAGCTCGTCGATCACGTGTTCCCAATACCAGGACGGCCGTGGTTTCCCCCCGGCCTTCCCTTTGCTAAGCTCCGGGACGGAAACGATGCTGATCTCCAACGGCCGTGGTTTCCCCCCGGCCTTCCCTTTGCTAAGCTGTCGACCCTGGCATGGATCGACGAATGAAGGCCGTGGTTTCCCCCCGGCCTTCCCTTTGCTAAGCTTGGGGTTAGTTGGCCGTCACGAGGCCGAGCGCCGTGGTTTCCCCCCGGCCTTCCCTTTGCTAAGCTCCGGCGATGCGGGCCGCGCCTTTTGCGTCCGCCGTGGTTTCCCCCCGGCCTTCCCTTTGCTAAGCTTTCTACGCCCTGCGCCATTCGGAGATGCCCGCCGTGGTTTCCCCCCGGCCTTCCCTTTGCTAAGCTGACCTGATCGGCGGCCCCTTGACCATCTCGGCCGTGGTTTCCCCCCGGCCTTCCCTTTGCTAAGCTGATGACATCTCTGCGGCCCTGACGCAATCTGCCGTGGTTTCCCCCCGGCCTTCCCTTTGCTAAGCTCTCGAATACGAGCAGCGCATCGGTCATCTGGCCGTGGTTTCCCCCCGGCCTTCCCTTTGGCCGTGGTTTCCCCCCGGCCTTCCCTTTGCTAAGCTCCTTTCTCTATAACCCCCTGAGAAACCGGATATAACCGGTCTCAGGGGGAATTTTTCTCGAGGGGTGGAGCTTCACAACAGCAGCAACTGATCCCCGGCTGGTTTCTCGTGTGCTTTCTTCTCGCCCAGCAGGGTCTTCATGCGGGCGTACTGGCGTTCGGTGACGATGAGGGCGCGCACGCTACCCTTCCTCGGCATGTTGCGGGTCAGCCGGGCCATGTGCTTGTCGGCGCCATCCTGGTCTCGGACCACCCGGACGTAGACCGAGTACTGCAGCATGTTGAATCCATCGCCCAGCAGGTAGTTGCGGAAGCGGGTGGCGGCGCGCCGCTCCTCCTTCATCTTCACCGGAAGGTCGAAGAAACAGAACAGCCACATGAAGCGGGCCTCCTCGACGCTCACGGAACCACCGGCTCCGGCAGGGGCAGCAGGGCCGGGTTCTTGCGCCGGAAGGCCGCCGCCAGGCCGTCCGCCATGCGTTCGATGCCGGTGACGACCGATGTCGTTTCGTCACCGAAGCGGGCCTCCGCGACCAACAGGCGAGCCAGTTCGCGCCGGTCGGCGACCGTCAGATCCTCCCCTTCGTCCGCGCGCCGTTCCAGGTGGCGGACCACATGCAAGTCGGCCAAAGGGCGCCAGGGCTCGATCAGGTCGTCGGCGAGGTTGAAGGCGTTGCCGACGCCGTCGTGATGGATGCCCAGCGCCGGGTGGAAGCCCTGCGCCGCCAGGCCGCGGGCGATGCCGGCCCGCAAGATGGCGTAGGCGTAGTTCAGCATGGAATTGCGCGGATCGCCGTCCTGAGGCTGGCGGCGGAAGTCGTCGAACAGGCCGCCGAAGTGGTCGCGGGCGGCCCGGGCTTCCACGTTGTCGGGATCGCCCGGTTGGACCCGTTCCGCCATGGCCCGGAAGGCCCGTCCCGCCCCGTCGCCCTTCACCGCTTCCAGCACGCGGCCCTGGTTGAGAATCTTGGCGCGGATCAGACGTTGCCAGAGCTTTCCCTTGAGCCCCTCAGGCGCCGCCAGTTGCAGGCGCAAGGATTCGGTCTGGCGATGGTGTCCTTGCAGGGGCAACAAGGCACCCGTGGGAAGGTGGCTGCCGTCACAGGCGACAAGCAGCACCTTCTCTTCCGCAAAGCGGGCCAGCAGGGCGCCGGTCAAGCTCACCCGCTGGGTGTCGAGCACCAGGTAGGAGATGTCCTCGAAGGCCAGGCGGATCGCCCCGTCCTCGCTGTCCACCAGGCAACAGCCGCCGTCCAGGGACAGGGCGGCCGGCCGGGTCAGGACCACACCGCGCCACGCCATATCCGGGGCTCCTTCTCGATTTCGTGCAGGCGGCCGAAGCGGTCGACGTGGAACTTCTTGAATTCGGCGAGGAGCCGGGTTCCAGGACGGGCCGGCTTTCCGTTTCCGTCATGGGGGCGAAGCGTCAAGCCTCCCGTGGCCCGGTCGACCCCAACGTAGTATCCCTCGAAGACCTCGCCCGTCCTGTTGCGAGCTTTGACATAGGCATCCGGATGCAGGCTGAAGTGGAAGACATGGGCTTTGTCCAGCGTCTCCCACTGGTCTTCCGGTTTGGCGGCGACGATCGCCCGCATGGGCGGTTCCGCCATCGTGGCGACCTGCCAGGCGTAGACCGGCACCAGGTAGTATTTCCCGCCCTTCTCGAAGACGTCGGTGCGGACCAGGGAATCCATGTCCACATGGACCTGGGCATCGCCGCGCGGGATCTTGATGCCGCTCTGGGCCTTCTTGCGTTCCAGCCGCACCCGGCGCAGTACCGGGCCGTTGACCCCCGGCATGCGCGGCGGATCGTCCTTGAACAGCTTTTCCGGCTTGACCTTGAGGTCGGCGGCCTTGGCCAGCCAGGCGGTCAGGACTTCCCGCAGGGGCCGGATGCGTTCCGGATCGCCCTTGAGCCGATCCAGGTCCTCCGGCTTCAGGTCGACCACCGCAACCCGCTCATACTGGACTTCCTGGCCATCGTCATTCCGAGAGAATCCGTAATGGGTCGCGTTGTGAAAGCCACCCCGCCCGCGCCGCGTCTCCGAGCGCGAGACGAAGACGCCTTCGGCGGCGGCCTTGACCATCTGGCGGAAGCGTTCCTTGTTTTCCTTCCCCGCGCCCAGCGGCGTAGGCAGCCGGGCCGTCACCTTGCCGTAGCGGATTTCCTCGCTGACCTGGGCCAGCTTGGTCAGGTGCTGCAGCCAGGCCTCGCTGATGCAGGCCAGCACGATGGCATCCAGGGCGTGGTCGCGATCCCCCAGGATGCCGTCCGCCTTCAGGCCGTTCAGGCCCCAGGCCTTACGGGCCAAGGCGGTGACGGCGCCGGGGCGGGTGAACAGGCGGCGCTTTTCGTCCTCTTTCGTCTCCAACTGCGGGCAAAGGGTTTCGATCTCGCGTTTCAGCACCCGCATGGCGTAGCGGGTGTCGTTCATGTGCCGGGCGCGGTAGTCCTTCTCCCGGTCGGCGAAGGTCCGCATCAACAGCTTGCGGCGCTTTTCCTTGTGCATGGACTTGCAGCCGTCGACGCGGGCCTCGAACAGGGCCCAGCGTTCCGGATCGGATTCGCCGAACCATTCCCAGGCGGAGCGGTTCCTCTTTTCCTGGTTGGCCTTTGTCGTGCAGAGCACCTTGTTGCGGAACGAATCGTCGCCCGAACGCGAGTAGGGCAGGATGTGGTCCACCTGGAAGGCGTCGTCCAGGAAGCGGCCGGGCGGAATCGCTTCGTCGGTGTAGGGGCAGCGATGGTTCTGTTCGCACCACAGTTCGTAGCGTTCCATCTCCTCGCCGTTCGGTTCCTTCTTCAGAAGTTCGCGCAGCGTCTCGCGGATCTTCTCGCGTTCGGCGGTCCGTTCGTTCAGGCCCTTGGTGATCTTGTCCCGTTCCTCCGGGCTCTTGCCCAGGTCGCGGGCCATTTCCAGATGCACCAAGTCGGGCTTGAACGCAGCCATCGCGACCCTGACCTGACCCATGGCCTCGCGCACCGACTTGGCGACCACCGGGTTGTTCACCTTGTCGAGACCGCCGTCCAGGGTCTCGCGGTGATCCCAGCCTTCGCGGTTGCAGGCGTCGCTGTAGACCAGGCCTTCTTCCAGGTGGGGGCGCAGACGGCGGCAGGCGGCGGTCGACAGATGCCCGATGCCGGTGAAGCCCGACCAGGCCTTGAGCGACGCCGGTTCGGTCAGGGCCTTGACGTCCCCTTCGTCCAGGCCGGCGAGGGCGAGCCTTTCGCGGAGGCAATCCAGGTCGTCGACGAAGCGCAGAATCCCGGCCGCCGCGTCCAGGGTCTCCGGCGACAGGGCGGAGAAGCGAGCCTCGCCCAGGGCATCCTTCAGGGCGATGGTCCCTTCGAACGAGGCGATCTTGCGGGTTTCGGGGTCCTTGTTCTCCTTTTCCTTCACCACCCCTTCGAAGCGGACGGCTTCGGGAAGCTTCAGCTTGCCGCGCAGGGTCTTGTAGGTGATCTCCTTGTGGCTGGCGAACAGCCCTTGGGCTTTGCGCAACTCGTCCGGCGAGAAGGCGCGCGGCCGGATGCCCGGCGCCACGAGGCGCAGGCTGTTGAGCTTGGACAGGAAGCGGAAACGTTCGAAGGACGGCGCCTGCCGGGGGGCGCGCTTCTCGCCTTTGACGAAGGCGCACTCGCCTAAGGAGTCGGTGTCATGCCGCGGCTTGCGCTGGTCGAAGGCCACCTTCAGATAGGCCGCCGCGAACCCTTCGCCGACGGCCGGATTGCCGTGGGCGGCCTGGGCGGAGAACAGCTTCGCCGTTTCCTCCTCCAGCAGCCAGCGCGGCAGCGTGTGGCTGTAGTCGCCGGAACGGTTGCGCTTGCGGTCGGCGAAGTCGGGATCGCGGGCGAGCAGCGCTCCGACGGTCGTACCGCCGACCATGCGGCCCTCCATGGCCTTGATGGCGGACAGCATCTTGCCGGAATCGCTGTTGTTGTCGCCGTGGTCGCGTTTGCTGGTCGACTTGAAGCCCCGGTGTTTCGCCAGATGGATGAGGACGCGCGCCCATTCATCGGATGTCAACTCGCGTTCCAGCCCTTCGGCCCGCAGATGCCAGACCAAGCCGGCCCGGCGGGCCGCGTCGCCCTCCGTCTCCCGGACCGGTCCGGGATCGGCGGGCAGGCCCTGCGCGGCAAGCAGGGCCCGGATTTCCTTCATGCGGCCCCGGCGGCGGCGGATCACCTTGCGCTGGCCGCGGAACTGGCGGCGCTTCTTGTTGCTCAGTTCCTTGGTCTTCGCGTCCTCGGGCACCGGAAAGCAGCGGCTTCCGGCTTCCAGGATGGCGAAGTCGCCGACGATTTCCCCGGTTTCCCGTTCGATATCGGGCAAATCCACGATCGCCCAGCCCACCGAACCGATTCCCACATCCAGACCCAGAATCCGCGACATAACCAAATCCTTTGTCATGAATAAACGCTTGCATCTTTGATGATCGTCGCTAAAATCGTCTCGCTTAGCAAGGGAAAGGCCGTGGGCGATTCCACGGTAAAATACATAGAAGGGTGACCCTCCCGGCCGCAAGGCCGGGAGGGGATCTCCTTCGGCCGGCCCCTAGAGCAATTCCGGCTTTGACGGAATTGCTCATCGCTCCGCCCGGAGGGCGGGCGGCCAGAGGCGGACTCGAGAGCCTCATCTCTCTTCTCGGAATCCGCTCCAAACGAAAAGCGGGGCCCGAAGGCCCCGCCGGATCGCCGCGATTGCGGATAAAACTCAGACTTCCTTCAGGATCACCTCGCAGGCGGCTTGGTCCAGCGCGCCGGGGTTGGGTTCCACGTGCAGGGTCTTCACCACCCCGTCTTCCACCATCATGGAAAAGCGATGGCAGCGCAGGCCCATGCCGAAGCCCGACGCGTCCAGATCCAGCCCCATGGCCTTGGTCAGGGTGCCGTTGCCGTCGGCCAGCATGCGCACCTTGCCCGCCGCGCCCTGGGCGTCGCCCCAGGCCTTCATCACGAAGGCGTCGTTGACCGCCATGCAGACGATTTCGTCGATGCCCTTGGATTTCAGGTCGCCGGCCTTGGAAACGTAGCCCGGCAGGTGCTGCTGCGAACAGGTGGGGGTGAAGGCGCCGGGGATGCCGAACATCACCACCTTGCGTCCCTTGAACACGGCGTCCGTGGAGACGTCGTTGAAGCCCTCGTCGCCCAGTTCCTTGAAGGTCCCGGACGGAATGCGATCGCCGACCTTGATCATGGCTGTACGAACCTCTTTCCGATTATTGACGAACTCCCCCGCACCGGCGAAGGCCGGGGCCGGTATCGCACTTAGATAGGGAAGGCTTGGAACGATTCCAAGCCCTCCTTGCGCTATTTCTCCGCCGCTCGCGCCAGGGCCTCCAGGACTTTGTCGCGGGTCAGCAGTTCCGGCAAGGCGAGGCCTTCGGGCAGGCCGGGCCCATAGACCGCGTTGAAAGGGATGCCATAACGCCCGAAGCGCGCCAGATAGCGGGAAATGGCCTCGTCGGGCCGCGTCCAGTCCGCCTGCATGGCGATGACGCCGGGGACCGCCAAGCGTTGGCGCACCTCGTCCTGGGACAGGACAAGGGACTTGTTGACCCGGCAGGTGATGCACCATTCGGCCGTGACGTCGACGAAGACGGTCCGGCCCTGGGCCACCAGGGCCGGGATGGCCGCCTCGTCGAAGGGCTTCCACAGCCCTTGCATGGGATCGGCGGCCTTGCCGGTTCCGCCGTTGTCCAGGCCCAAGGCGGCCGCCACCGCCAGGACGGCGCAGAGCAGGGCGATTCCGGCCGCCCGGCCGCCCAGGCTCTTTTGCCAGCGGTGGCGGACGTATAAGGCCATGCCGAGGCCCAACACCAGCACGCCTACCGCCGTGGCTCCCAGGGCTCCCACTTCGGCCGCCAGCACCGCCAGCAGCCAAAGCCCCGTGCCGGCCAGGGCGACGCCCAGCACCTGCTTGAGGATGACCATCCAGCGGCCTGGCCGGGGCATGCGGGTGGCGAGCCCGGGCGCGGTGGCCACCAGCAGGTAGGGGGCCGCCAGCCCCACCCCCAGGGCGGCGAAGACGGCGAAGATCTCCATGGACCCGCGCGCGAGGGAAAAGCCCACGGCGGTTCCCAGGAAGGGGGCCGAGCAGGGCGTGGCCAGCAGCGTCGCCAGCATGCCGGTGAGGAAATGGCCGCCCAGGCCGTGCACATGACTGGCATGCTCGCCCAGGTCGGAGACCCATTCCGGCAGGCGCAGTTCGAAGAATCCCCAGAGATTGCAGGCGAACAGGGCGACGATCACCGTCATGGCGGCCAGGAACCAGGGCTGCTGGAACTGGATGCCCCAGCCCACCGAGGCGCCCGCCCCCTTGAGCGCGGCCAAGGCGCCGGCCAGCATCAGGAAGGCGGCGACGATGCCGAGGGCGGAGGCGATGAAGCTGTAGCGCACCAGACGCCGTTCCGCGCCGCCGTGCTTGACCGCGCCCAGCAATTTCAGGGACAGCACCGGCAGTACGCAGGGCATCAGGTTGAGCACCAGCCCGCCCAACAGGGCCAGGCCCAGGATGGACAGCAGCGATGGGCCGTCTACCGTGGTCGTGCCGCCTGCCGCCACGACCGTCCGGGTCTCGGCGGAACGGTCGCCGTCCACCAGGGTGAGGATCAGGGGCGTGCCCGCCAAGGGTCCTTTCGCGCCTGAGACCTCTACCTCCAGCAGGGCGCGGGAATTGCCTTCCGTCAGGGCGACCTTGGGTGCGGAGAAGCTCAGGGACTCGGGCCCTTCCAAGTAGATATCGGGCGCCACGAAAGGCGATGTGGAACGGGCGGCGATGCGTAGCGTCCGGCCGTCGGGCGTGGCCTTCGCCGCCTCGATGGTCATGCCGGCGGCGGTGCCGTCGCCCGGCACCTGGGCCAGGAACCGCCCGATCAAAGGGGCCTGCGGGCTGGGGCGGGCCGGACCAGCCGGCAGGTCGAGGGCCACCTGGGCGGCGAAGGGCACGCAGATGTCGGCGCAGGCCAGATAGTCGACGCTTCCCTTGAGGACCAGCGGCCGTCCCGGCTCCTTCAGGGTGACATGAAGCGGCAGAACGACCTCGGTCTTGTAGCCCAGGGTCTCGATACCCAGGATGGAAAAGCGGTGGGGCGCCGGCCAGCGGACGTCGATCTCGTCGACGTTCTCCGAGCCGCTCCAGTCGGGCCGCGGCGGATAGCCGGCGTCGCCCGGCGAACGCCAATAGATCTTCCAGTCCCCGCCCAGGCGGAACTGCAGGCCCAGGGTGGCGGTACGGCCGTCGCCCACCGCCTCGGTCGCAGCGACGAGGCGGACCGCCGTCTCGCCGCCCGGAACCCAGGGCGAAACGGTATCGGCCCGCACCGGCGGGGCGGACAGCAGAAAGACCAGCAAGGCGAGAACGAGGCGCGGCATGGCGCGGATCATAGCGGCTCACGACAGCCCGGTCACCCGTCGACGCAGTTCCGGCAGTAACTCTTCGGTGAACCAGGGATGACGCTTCAGCCAGGCGGTGTTGCGCCAGCTGGGATGAGGCAGGGGCAGGAAGTCCGGCAGGTAGTCCCGCCAGGCGGCCACGGTTCCGGTCAGGTCATTGTGCCGCCTAGTTCCCAGGTAGAAGGCCTGGGCATATCGGCCGACCAGCAAGGTCAGGCGGATATCGGGCAGCAGCGGCCGGATACGGGGGTGCCAAAGGGGGGCGCATTCGGGACACGGCGGATTGTCGCCTCCTTTGGCGTCGCGGCCCGGATAGCAGAGCCCCATGGGGACGATGGCGATGCGGGTGGCGTCGTAGAAGGTTTCGCGGTCCACTCCCATCCAGTCCCGCAGGCGGTCGCCCGACGGATCGTTCCAGGGAATGCCGGTTTCGTGCACGCGGGTACCGGGCGCCTGGCCGACGATCAGCAGGCGGGCGCCCGCTTCCGCCCGCAGCACCGGCCGCGGGCCCAAGGGCAGGCGGTCCCGGCACAGGATGCAGGCGCGGGCTTCGGCGAGGGCTGTGGCGAGGGGCTCGATACTCATTCCTGCTTTGCGAGGAGGGGGCGTTTGTGCCAGCATGACCTTGCCCCAGTCCGATGGAAAGCCCCATGCTTTATGTCCCCGCTTCGCGCGAAGACCTGATGTTCCTGATGCCCAAGGGTGGGCAGGTGGCGGAGATCGGAGTAGCCCGAGGCGATTTCTCCCGGCGCATCCTCGATGCCGCCGAACCTGGTCGCCTGCATTTGATCGATCCCTGGACCCACCAGGACCGCGAGGACTATCGCAACGATCCCTCCAATTGGAGCGAGGAGGAAGGCGACGCCCTCCACCGCAGCATCCAGGTACGTTTCGCCAAGGAGGTCGGCGCCGGCCAAGTGGCGGTGCACCGGGGATTCTCGGGCGATGTCGTCTCCCGGTTTCCGGACGGGTCGCTGGACTGGATCTACATCGACGGCCTGCATAGCTACGAAGGCGTCAAGGCGGACCTTGACGCCTTCGCGCCCAAGATCAAGCCGGACGGTTTCATCCTTGGCCACGACTATGCCAAGCATGAAGAGGCCCAGGCCATGGGGTTCGGGGTGGTCGAAGCTGTGGACGAATTCGTTCGAACCCAGGGTTGGGCTTTCCTGGCCTTGTCCGCGGAGCGCTATCCGACCTTTTTCCTCGCCCGCAACGCGGACGGCGCGACCGCGAAGGGATTGTGCCTGCGCATCCTGTTCTCCGTGCCGGGAGTCTCGGAAATCCGGGACTTCCCCGGCCGTTCCTGGGAGCAGACGATCCTGACCGCCCGCCAGGGCGGCACGGTGAGCCTGATCCGCTTCTGAGCCCTTCTTCCGTTCTTGTCGGCCATGGAGCGCCATGGTATCCGACGCCGAAGGCAACCGGAGGAGCCGCCCATGGTCCGCGTCCTGTTCGTCTGTCTGGGCAACATCTGCCGTTCCCCCACCGCCGAGGGCGTGTTCCGCGCCCTGGTTGAAAAGGAGGGGCTGGCCGGGCATATCCACGTGGATTCCGCCGGCACCGGCGCCTACCACGTGGGCGAGCCGCCCGATGCCCGCAGCCAGGCCGCCGCCGCCCGGCGCGGCGTCGATCTCAGCCCCCTGCGGGCCCGTCAGGCGGTGCGCGAGGACTTCCACCGGTTCGACTACGTGCTGGCCATGGACCGCGACAACCTGCGCAACCTGCAGGCGCTCTGCCCGAAGGGGGAGGAACACCGCTTGCGCCTGTTCCTCGACTTCGCGCCCCAGGCGGGCCGTCGGGAAGTGCCCGATCCCTACTATGGCGGGCCGCAAGGCTTCGATACGGTGCTCGATCTCGCGGAAGCGGCTTCCCGGGGCCTGCTCGCCCATATCCGGGAGAACCATCGGTGAGCGACCTCCGGACGGCCATCGGGGAGGCCGTCGGGGTCCGGCCGCTGAAGCTGACGCCCTTGTCGGGCGGCTGCGTCGGCGACGTCTATCGCGTCGAGTTGGAAGACGGCCGCCGGCTGGTCGCCAAGGCCGGGGACGCGGGCAGCGGGCTTGGCATCGAAGGCTACATGCTGTCCTACCTGGCCGCCCACAGCCGCTTGCCGGTGCCTCAGGTCCTGCATGCCGACGACGGCCTGCTGCTGATGACCTGGATCGAAACCTCGGGCAGCCTGGACGATAGCGCTGAAAGCCACGCGGCCGAACTGCTGGCCGATCTGCACGGCATCGCGGCGCCCCGCTTCGGGCTGGACCGCGACACCCTGATCGGCGGCCTGCCCCAGCCCAATCCCTGGACGGGGTCCTGGGTCGAGTTCTTCCGCGACCGTCGGCTGTTGCACATGGGGCACCGGGCGGGCCTGCCGGCCCGCACCCTGGCCCGGCTGGAAACCTTCTGCGCCCGTCTGGGCACCTGGATCGCCGAACCGGCCGCCCCCGCCCTGCTGCACGGCGACATGTGGGGCGGCAACGTGCTGTGCCGCAAGGGACGCATCGCCGGCTTCATCGACCCGGCCATCTACTACGGCGATCCCGAGATCGAACTGGCCTTTTCCACCCTGTTCGGCACCTTCGGCGAAGCCTTCTTCCGCCGCTACGGGGAACTGCGGCCGCTCAGGCCCGGCTTTTTCGAGGAACGGCGCGACATCTACAATCTCTATCCCTTGCTGGTACATGTCCGGCTGTTCGGCGGTTCCTACCTGGGATCGGTGGAACGGATTCTTTCCCGGTTCGGATGCTGACCATGGACATCGACCTGATTATCTTCGACTGCGACGGCGTGCTGGTGGACAGCGAGCCCATCGCCAGCCGCCTGCTGGCCCGCGAACTGACGGCCTTGGGCTATCCCATGAAGCCCGAAGACTGCCGGGCCCGCTTCACCGGCATCAGCATGCGCCGGGTGATGGCGATGATCGAGGCCGACAGGGGCCGGCCCCTGCCCGCGGACTTCGAAGCGGAAATGCGGCGCAAGGACTTCGAGGCCTTCGCCGCCGAACTGACGCCCTGTCCCGGCGTGGCCGAAGCGGTGCCGGCGCTCGCCTTCGCCAAGTGCGTGGCCTCGTCGGGGGCGCCGGAAAAGATCCGCCATTCCCTGACGCTCACCGGCCTGATCGCCCATTTCGACGGCCATCTTTTCAGCGCTTCCCAGGTGGCGCGCGGCAAGCCGGCGCCCGATCTGTTCCTCCACGCCGCCCGGACCATGGGGGCGGCACCGGACCGCTGCGTCGTCGTCGAGGACGCCCGCGCCGGGATCGAGGCCGGCCTCGCCGCCGGCATGCGGGTGCTGGGCTTCGCCGGCGGCGGCCACTGCGGTCCTGGTTACGGCGACATGCTCCGTGCCGCCGGCGCCTCGGCGGTCTTCGCCGACATGCGCGACTTGGCGGGGCTACTGTAGCGGATATTCGGCCAGCGCCTCGTAATGGGCGCCTTCGCGGCCCAGGTGGCTGCGATAGAGGATGAATTCGCGTACCGCGAAGGGCCCGGCGCGAAAGGACGCGTTGTGCAGGACGAAGGCGGCCAGGCGGTCTCGGGGCGGGTTTTCCTTGAAGCGGGCCAGGGTGACGTGGGCGGAGAACTTGCGGCCCTCCGGCGCCAGACCGGCCCGCACCGCCGCCGATTCCACCTTGGCCTGCAGGTGGTCCAGGACCGGCTGGTGCTCGATGCCCGCCCACAGCACCCGCATCCGCCGTCCCTGCTCGAAGGTTCCGACGCCGCTCAAGGCCAAGTCGAAGGCAGGCGCGCGAACGGCGAGAAGATTGGCGTCGATGGCTTCGGCCTGGATTTCGTCCACCTCGCCGATGAAGCGCAGCGCCAAGTGCAGACTTTCGGGCGCTACCCAACGGGCCTTGGGCACCCCGGCACAAAGAAAGGCCAACCGCTGGCGCGCTTCCGCGGGTAGGGCAAGGCCGACGAACAGGCGGAGCATGGGGTTGGCCCTAGAAGAAGGCCTTGAGGATCAGCGACATCACCCCGGCCAAAAGCAGGCCGGTCATCCAGCGGTTGAGCTTCAATTCGCCATCGATCCGCTCGAAACGGGCATCCATCCGGGCTTCGAGGCGTTCGACGTCCCGCCTGGTCGCCAGTTCGGCGTCGCCCGTGGCGTCCTTGAAGGCCTCGGCAATGGCTTCCGCCTGGGGTTCGGGAAATCCCCCATCCCGCAGCCTGTGGACGAATTTCAACGTGTCGAAGGTGATCGTCGTCATGGCTAGACTATGCGCCCCGGCCGTTTGGCCGTCAACCGGCCGGGCTGTCCTTCAAGGCCTTGTGCCGCTCGGCACGCGTCCGGACGGCGATGCCCGCGTTCTTTTCCGTGCTGTTGGCGAAGCGGAAGCGGCCGTGCAGGACGCAGCCCTTCATGCCGGGATCGCAGGCCCGTCCTGCGACCTTGGCGCATCGGCCGCCACGTTCGTGCGGGCAGCCCCAGCCGCCGTGCCCTTCGCCCATCGCCGGCCTATCGGCGGGCGATGGCGATGTCGCGCATCAGGCCGGCTTCCATTTCCGATTGTTCCAGGCGGAGCTGGACCACGTCGCCCTGGCTCACCATGCCGACCAGTTCCCCATCGTCGACCACCGGCATGTGGCGGAAACGGTTGGCATGCATGGATTCCATCACCGCCTTCACGTCGTCGTCGGGGGCGCAGGTGCGCACATTGCGGGTCATCAGT
The DNA here is from genome assembly GCA_039908345.1 of Magnetospirillum sp. WYHS-4. Taxonomy (NCBI): domain Bacteria; kingdom Pseudomonadati; phylum Pseudomonadota; class Alphaproteobacteria; order Rhodospirillales; family Rhodospirillaceae; genus Magnetospirillum; species Magnetospirillum sp. WYHS-4. Next base: position 6,879 of record JAMOBD010000004.1, on the reverse strand, counting down.
TCGCCGACCAGCAGGCCGGGGACGAGATTGCCCTTCTTGTAGATACCCTTGACGATGTCGCGTTCGGACAGGATGCCCACCAGATGGCCGTCGGAATCCCGCACCGGCAGAGCGCCGATCTTGTTGGTGGTCAGCAGCGTGCAGGCCGTCTGGATGGTGTCTTCGGGCCGGAGCGTCAGCAGGTCGCGGTGCTTGCGGGCCATGATGGTGCGGATCTTCATTGCGGGCTCCCTGTCCTTGATCGCGCGGGCTGGACACCTTAGTCCGATTCAAAAGTCGGGGGAAGGCCTGTTCGCCAAGGCTTGGGGGCCGGGCGCCGCTTCGAGAAGGAAGTTCATCAGCCAAGCGAAAACGCACCCCGGCGATCGCCGCGAGTGCGCTTCAAGGCGGGTCGAGAGGGTGGCGAAAGGCTCAGAAGCCTTCGCGTTCGAGGCGCTTGCGTTCCAGCTTGCGGGCGCGGCGGACGGCCTCGGCCTTTTCGCGCGCCTTGCGCTCGGAGGGCTTCTCGAAAGAGCGGCGGAGCTTCATCTCGCGGAAGATACCCTCGCGCTGCATCTTCTTCTTGAGCGCCTTGAGGGCCTGATCGACATTGTTGTCGCGGACAATGACCTGCACGTTGAACGACCTTCCTTTGCCAACAAGATATCTGCCGGAACGCCCTTACGCTCCGGAGGGAGGGGCTTCTAGCATATCCCGAAGCGGCTGTGAAGGGCCGAGAAGGGGGCTGAAGCGAAGGGCTTGGAAAACCCCGGATGCCGCGCCATTATCGGAGCATGTCCATTCTGAAGATCGCCCGCATGGGACACCCGGTCCTGGCAGCCCCCGCCCAGCCGGTGGCCGATCCCACCGCACCCGAGATCGCCGCGCTGGTCGTCGATATGGTGGATACGCTGAGGGATGCCGGTGGGGTGGGCCTGGCGGCGCCGCAGGTCCATATTCCCCTGCGTCTGGTCATCTTCTTCGTCCCCGAGGCGCGCGCGGCCGCCGAGCGCTACCGGGCGGCCGGGCTAGGCGACGATCCCGACCCGGAGGGAGGGCCGGTGCCGCTCACCGCCCTGATCAATCCCGTCATAGAACCCCTGGGCGAGGAAATGGCGGAAGCCTACGAGGGGTGCCTGTCCCTGCCGGGGATGAGCGGGCCCGTGCCGCGCTACATGCGTATCCGCTACCGGGGGTTGGATCTCGAAGGGCGGACGGTTGACCGGATCGCCCGCGGTTTCCACGCCCGGGTCGTGCAACATGAATGCGACCACCTGGACGGGATCCTCTATCCCATGCGGATCAAGGACCTGTCGCGCTTCGGCTATTCCGACGAAATGCGCAAGGGCTCCAGCCCCGATTCCACCGCCGATGAATGAGCGGGCCGCCGCGGCCATGCCGGGATGCCGATGACGGCTGCGGAGCCGTCATATTCACACAAAATTCACGGACTTCATCTAGACCGGCAGGGCGAATCACCTTAGATCGGGGCCCGACGACGGAAGAAAAGGGGGCGGTCATGCAAAGCAGCGATTTCCGGCGCGTGATGGCGGAAGCGGCGACCTGGATGGTACGGAACCGGAGACTTTGCAGCGATTTGAAATGTCTTTCCGGCTTGTTGGCCGCAAGACTGCGTTACCTGGCGCTCAGGAATCGGACGCTCGCTCCAGGCCTTGAGGCGGCGGCACGCCGGGTGGATGCCGATGCGGAGGCCATGGGAACCCTTTGATCCGCCCGATCGGGTTACGGTAAAGCCCCGCGATATTCCCGTGGCCGCAGGAATTATCCCTTGACGTAAATTCAAGAATAATTATGACTCGCAATGCCGGCGAGGCGGCGACGGGTGCGTCATGAGCGGCGAAACGATGCGACAGGTTATGGCCGACGCCTGCGGCGCGGCGGTACGGAACCGCAGGTACTGCGGCAATGTGATGTGCCTCTGGGGCTTGATCGCGGCCCGACTGCGATACGCGGCTCTCTGCCATTCGACCCATGATGACGAACTGATGACGGCGGCCCGCCGCCTGGAAGCCGACGCGAAAGCCCTGCACGGCCGTTGATCGGCCCCTCGGCCAGGCGCTGTTGCGGTACAACCCCGATTTCGATTGAATATTCGGCGGGGCGACGTCACTTCTCGCCAGGAAAGGGGACACTGTCGGTGTCCTGGGGACAGCCATGAACTACCGCCATGCCTTCCATGCCGGAAATTTCGCCGATGTTCTCAAGCACGCGGTGCTGGCGCTGCTGATCGAGCGGCTGAAGGAAAAGGACAAGCCCTTCGCCGTGCTGGATACTCATGGCGGCCTGGGACTCTACGATCTGTTCGCCGCCGAGGCGCTGAAGACCGGCGAGGCGGAGTCCGGTATCCGGCGCCTGCTCGCCCACCCGGCTCCCCATCCCGCGTTGGCACCCTATTTGGCGGCTGTGGCGTCGGCCAACGAGGGAGGGGATGGACCTCCTCGCTTCTATCCCGGCTCACCCCGTCTGGTGCGGGCGCTATTGCGTCCCGGCGACCGGTTGACGGTTTGCGAGCTGCATCCGGTCGACGCGGCGACGCTGACCGCCGAATTCCGCGGCGATCCCCAGGTCCGTGTGCGCGAGGGCGACGGCTGGACGGAGATCAGGGCCCAGTTGCCGCCCGCGGAGCGGCGGGGCTTGGCGCTGGTCGATCCGCCGTTCGAGGCGCCCGGAGAGTTCCAGCGCCTGCATCGCGCGCTGAGGGAGGGACATCGGCGATTCGCCACCGGACAGTTCCTTCTTTGGTATCCGATCAAGGACCGGCGCGAGGTGGAAGCCTTCCATCGCGACCTGCGGGCCGGCGATATCCGCCGCATCCTGGCGGTCGAACTGCGGGTGCGTTCCGACAAGGACGTTACGGTATTGAGCGGTTCCGGCCTCGTTCTGGTCAACCCGCCGTGGAAGATGGAGGAAGCCTTGGCCGGCTTGCTGCCCTGGCTGGCCGAGGCTCTGGCCCAGGAGCCGGGGGGCGGATTCCGGCTCGATTGGTTGGTTCCGGAATGATGATTTCATTTTTATTGGCGATTTCCATTGACACTCGCGATGCAATGGCGTTCCCTTGGGGGGTCTAGGAATTTGGCTCGCGTGCTTGTTCGGTCCTTCGGGGCCCTTGATCGAGACACTCCCCAAAATCCGGATTCAACGGGTCCCGCACCTCAGCGGGGCCGCTAACGCATGCAGATGCCTGTTCAGGAGACGAGATACTATGGCTACCGGTACCGTAAAGTGGTTCAACACCCAGAAGGGTTTCGGCTTCATCCAGCCTTCGGATGGCTCCAAGGACGTGTTCGTCCACATCAGCGCCGTCGAGCGCGCTGGTCTGCGTTCCCTCAACGAGGGGCAGGCCGTGTCCTTCGATCTGGTGACCGAGCGCGGCAAGACCGCCGCCGGTAACCTGAAGCTCGCCTAACCGGATTTCCGGCTCGCGGCGCGGCTCCCAACGGGGGCCGCGCCGTACCGGTCCGCTCCTTATCGTTTCCCGTTGACAGACATGCGGCGATGGTGTTTGCTGTCGGCGCCATGGCGTTTTTGGCGCGCGTGCTTGTTCGGCCCTCCGGGGGCCACGACTGACACTCCCCCAAAAATCCAGGCTTTACCAAGCCATGCGATGGTCGCGTGGCAGCCGAAGCTGTGCTGAGGCGTGTTCAGGAGACGAGAGACGATGGCTACCGGTACCGTAAAGTGGTTCAATACCCAGAAGGGCTATGGCTTCATCCAGCCCTCCGACGGGTCCAAGGACGTGTTCGTCCATATCAGCGCTGTCGAGCGCGCAGGGCTGCGAGCCCTCAACGAGGGGCAGGCCGTGTCCTACGACCTCCTCACCGAGCGCGGCAAGACCGCCGCTGGTAACCTCAAGCTCGCCTGACCGGACTTCCGGCGGGCACCGCTAAGGTACCTCCAAGCCCCGGCCCCACGGCCGGGGCTTTCGTATTTGTGAATCGACTTGCAAACGACTGGCGATTTCGATAACCATGGCCGGCCCTCGGGAAAACTACCGGGGGTAGGGGTATCGGAGGGGGCGTGACGAGGGTGGCGCGGTTTCGCGCATTGCCGGGTTTGGTTAGCGTTCTGCCGCGTCGGCGTCGCGTCGGCGCTTGGCTGACGTTGCTGGCCGTCGTGCTCAACTTGGCGGCCAACATTCTCTATGCTCCCAGCTTGCAGGCGGCCGGATTCACCCGGGTCGAATGGGTCGAGATCTGCACCGCCCACGGCTTGCAGGCCATGCCCGTCCAGGTTCCGGACGAGTCCGGCGGCGGCGCCGGGAAGGGCTATTGCCCGGCCTGCCCGGTTTGCCCCGTCCAACTGTCGGCCGGGACCGCGCCGGTCCTGCTGGTGCTGGTGGGAATCCTGGTCGCACCGACGACGGCGGCCATTCCCAGCGTCCAAAAAGGCACGGGAGCCGATCGCGCCCCGCCCGCCGCCTCCTGCCTGCCGATCCGGTCCCAGGCTCCGCCCACTTCCGTCTGATCCATCCGGTCTTCCGCGGCTTTCGTCGCCCTTGCGCTGGGGCTGCGGTGTCGTCGCGGTTCCAGCTCCATTGGACAGAAGGAAGTCCCATGTCTCCCATCTATCGCAGCCGGGCCGCTCTGGCCGCCCTGGCGGCCGCCGCGGTGGCCTGCGGGTCCGCGGTCCGCGCCGACGAATCCCAGACGCCGCCCGCCAACGAGCCCGCCCCAACCATCATGGACGAAGTCGTGGTCACCGCGCCCAAGGTAACCGAGCCGCTGGTCGTCGAGACCGATTCGAAGAACCCCCGCCAGCCGGTGCCGCCGGCCGACGGTGCCGGGTACCTGAAGAACATCCCCGGCTTCACCGTGGTGCGCCAGGGCGGCATCGACGGCGAGCCGCTGCTGCGCGGCCAGGGGGGATCGCGGCTCAACGTACTGCTCGACGACGCGCCGCTGTTCGGGGGTTGCCCGAACCGCATGGACCCACCGACGGCCTACATCTTTCCCGAATCCTTCGACAAGCTGACGGTGCTGAAAGGGCCGCAAAGCGTCGTCCATGGCGGCACCGCGCTTGGCACGGTTCTCGTCGAGCGCGAGACCAAGCCGTTCGACAAGCTGGGGGTCCGGGGCAACGCCACCGGCCTTTACGGCAGCCGTAACCGTAACGACCAAGTCCTCGACCTGACCGGAGGTGCCCAGCCGGGCTATATCCGGGTGATCGGGACCCGCTCCTTCAGCGACGACTACCATGACGGTCATGGCACCCCCGTTCATTCGCTCTACGACCGCAAGAGCGGCTCGGCCATCCTCGGCTGGACTCCGGACAAGTCGACCACCCTCGAGGCCGTCGCCGACCGCAGCGAGGCGGAAGCCGCCTCTGCCGCCGGCGGTATGGACGGCTCCCAGTTCGACCGCGAAGGCTACACCCTACGCTTCACCCGCAAGGACCTGACGCCCCTGTTCGCCAAGGTGAACGTGATGGCCTTCTACAACTACGCCGACCACATCATGGACACCTACTCGCTGCGGCCCCTGAGCACCATGGCGACGGCGGCTTCCCAAGTGGATCACCTTATGCAGGGTGCCAAGGCGTCCGTCGAGATGAAACCCGTGGACGATCTCAAGCTGACCTTCGGCGCCGATTACATCTCGGACGACCACACCAAGCGCAGCCAGACGCGAACCCAATATCTCACCGGGGTCGGGCTGGACAGCAAGATGCGGGTCCGCGACCTGAGCTTCGAGACGGTTGCCGGCTTCGGCGAGGCCAAGTACGACCTGACCGACGTCGACCGGGTGATCGGCGGCTACCGCCTTACTCACATCGATGCGACCAAGCACGACGTTGGCCCCAACCTGACCGATGACCGTTCGCTGCACGCCGGCTTCGTTCGCTATGAACGAGACGTCGACCTCGGCCTGCCTGTGACCGCCTACGTCGGGGTCGGGCATGCGGAACGAGCCCCCGACTTCTGGGAGCGCAACAAGTCGATCGCTTCCTTCTCGGTCGCCACCGAAAAAACGGATCAGGTCGATATCGGGGCTCTGTTCACCACGCCCACTTGGCATGGATCGGTTTCCGCCTTCTACGCCCGCACCGAAGACTACATCCTGGTTTCCAGCGCCATGAGCAAGAACGTCGATGCTTTCACGGTCGGCGGCGAGGCGGAGTTGTCCTACAAATTCCTGACGGACTGGACCGTCGAGGGCACCCTCGCCTATGTGCGCGGCACCAACGAGACCGACGGCAAGCCGCTGGCCCAGATGCCGCCGCTCAACACGACGCTCGGGGTCAAGTACGACGACCGGACCTTCTTCGGCGGCCTGCTGATGCGTGCCGCGCTGCGCCAGGACCGGTACGATTCCGGCTGGGGCAACGTCATCAGCACCGACATCGGCCAGACCGGCGGCTTCACCGTCTTTTCCGCCAACGCCGGGTGGCGGCCTTTCGAGGGCGTCGCCCTCACGGCCGGCGTCGACAATATCTTCGACAAGGGCTACGCCGAACATGTCAGCAAGACCGGTAACCTGACCGGCATGTCGAACTTGGCCGAATACGCCGACAACGTCCGCGTCTACGAGCCGGGGCAGACGTTCTGGCTGCGGGGCAGCGTGAAGTTCTGATGACGTATCCGGGCGCTTGCCGGACCGATCTCCCGCCGGTGCCTTGGGTGTTCTGCGCCGGGGCCCGGCGGATATCCCGTCCGGGGGGTGTCCCGCCATGACGGTTATCGGTCGCTTGCCGGATCCAACCGTCGCTACCGCGACGCCGGCACTCGATGCCGCTGCGACGGCGCTGGCCGTCCTGCTGCATGTCGGGGCGCTGGTCGCCATGGTCTGGCTGCCTGGGACGTCCGAGACGTCCGTGGAAGTCCTGGAGGTATCGTTGATCGCCGCCTCTCCCGCCGCCGAGGGGGCGCCGCCGGAAGCGCCC
>JAMOBD010000003.1 GCA_039908345.1 Magnetospirillum sp. WYHS-4 | reverse complement strand
ATTGTAGCCGATAGGGAACCGGGGTCCAGCCGCAACTATTTCACGGCCATATCCGCGCTCGGCATTATTGTAGCCGATAGGGAACCGGGGTCCAGCCGCAACTGCGGCGGCGGGCGGCCGAGGAACGGCTTTATTGTAGCCGATAGGGAACCGGGGTCCAGCCGCAACGGGTGAACAGCATCTACGCGCGGCCTTGCGATTGTAGCCGATAGGGAACCGGGGTCCAGCCGCAACCTACTTTGTTGGTCATGCCGATGAAGTCGCATTGTAGCCGATAGGGAACCGGGGTCCAGCCGCAACGGTCCTTGATGGTGGCCGCCAGGATGCGGAATTGTAGCCGATAGGGAACCGGGGTCCAGCCGCAACAAGATGGTCAACCCGCCGATGACCGGGCCAATTGTAGCCGATAGGGAACCGGGGTCCAGCCGCAACAAGGGCGCGCCCCTATGCGTTCAAGTCTATATTGTAGCCGATAGGGAACCGGGGTCCAGCCGCAACTGGGCCCGCTGCGAGGTGAGGGCGCGCAGGATTGTAGCCGATAGGGAACCGGGGTCCAGCCGCAACCAAAACACCTCCACGGCGGTGATGCAACGGATTGTAGCCGATAGGGAACCGGGGTCCAGCCGCAACCGGACGTGCCGACGAGGACCTGCGTAAGCTATTGTAGCCGATAGGGAACCGGGGTCCAGCCGCAACTTCGGGCCGACACGCGGGCCGACGCCATGATTGTAGCCGATAGGGAACCGGGGTCCAGCCGCAACGCTATCTCTTTCACGGTCCACCACGCCAATATTGTAGCCGATAGGGAACCGGGGTCCAGCCGCAACCCTGCCCGTTCCATCCATCGTCCGCCCCTCATTGTAGCCGATAGGGAACCGGGGTCCAGCCGCAACTTTGCCGTGGGGCTTTCCGCCCCCGGCAAGATTGTAGCCGATAGGGAACCGGGGTCCAGCCGCAACCGAACCATTCGTTCAGTACCACGGCGGTGCATTGTAGCCGATAGGGAACCGGGGTCCAGCCGCAACAACCGACAACGACCGCCGGGATGCCGTCACATTGTAGCCGATAGGGAACCGGGGTCCAGCCGCAACGTCCGCATAGATCGGCAGGACGAAGCCCAGATTGTAGCCGATAGGGAACCGGGGTCCAGCCGCAACTCCCGCCTCGTCGGCGATTGCGTAAATTGCATTGTAGCCGATAGGGAACCGGGGTCCAGCCGCAACCGCCAGGGCGGTTAAGGCCGCCTCGTGGTCATTGTAGCCGATAGGGAACCGGGGTCCAGCCGCAACATGGAGGAGGAGCTGGAGAACCCGATCGGATTGTAGCCGATAGGGAACCGGGGTCCAGCCGCAACGACGCGCTGCGCCGCCTCGTAGGCCGGATGATTGTAGCCGATAGGGAACCGGGGTCCAGCCGCAACGCGTCCGCCGTGTTGCGCCGGACCCGGATGATTGTAGCCGATAGGGAACCGGGGTCCAGCCGCAACAGCTGCACCTGGATGGTGGCCTCCCGCATGATTGTAGCCGATAGGGAACCGGGGTCCAGCCGCAACGATCCGGCGCGAGACAGGAAAGTCGAAAAGATTGTAGCCGATAGGGAACCGGGGTCCAGCCGCAACTTCCGACACCCGCTGCCAATCGGCCCCACGATTGTAGCCGATAGGGAACCGGGGTCCAGCCGCAACACCGTACTGCCGGCCCCGGAAGCTGGACCGATTGTAGCCGATAGGGAACCGGGGTCCAGCCGCAACCCACCACCGGAGCGGGGTCTCGCAATGATCATTGTAGCCGATAGGGAACCGGGGTCCAGCCGCAACTTTATCAATCAGTTGCCCAGGTAACTCAGTATTGTAGCCGATAGGGAACCGGGGTCCAGCCGCAACAGTTTTCTCGACACCACCAACAACCCGATGATTGTAGCCGATAGGGAACCGGGGTCCAGCCGCAACACGCTAGCCCGTGCGGGGCTTGGCAACGCCGATTGTAGCCGATAGGGAACCGGGGTCCAGCCGCAACCCGCGCGCCTCCAACATCAGCTTGACCCGCATTGTAGCCGATAGGGAACCGCCCTTCTTGCCCCCGTCCTCGCCGGGCGCTATGAAGGCCGGTATGTGCGGGATCGCCGGACTTTTCGCTTATGGCAGGGAGGCGCCTCCGGTGGATCGGGCGGGGCTGGAGGCCATGCGCGATTCCATGGTCCGGCGCGGGCCCGATGGGGCCGGTACCTGGATCGCCGAGGATGGACGGGTCGGATTCGCCCATCGCCGCCTCGCCATCATCGGTCTTGGCGATGCCGGGGCCCAGCCCATGGTCTCGGCCGACGGGCGGTTGGTCATCGTCTTCAATGGCGAGATCTACAATTACAAGGTTTTGCGGGCGGAGTTGGAGGCCCAGGGCGTGCGCTTCGCCACGGCGACGGATACCGAGGTCTTGCTGCAACTCTACCGTCGCGACGGGCGGGCTCTGGTGGAACGCCTGCGCGGCATGTACGCCTTCGCCATCTGGGACCTGGACAAGCGGGGGCTCCTGCTGGCGCGCGATCCCTTCGGCATCAAGCCTCTCTATTACGCGGACGATGGGCGGGGCCTGGCCTTCGCCTCGCAGGTCAAGGCTTTGCAAGCCGGCGGCCTGAGCGGCGGACTGGACGCGGCGGGGGCGGTTGGCTTCTTCCTGTTCGGCGCGGTGCCCGAGCCCTTCACCATCGACCGGGCGGTCCGGTCCCTGCCGGCCGGCCATACCCTCTGGGCGGACGAAAAGGGCTCGGCAGAGCCGTCGGCCTTCTTCGATCTGGGATGCGAACTGGCAGCCCCCGGGCCGGCGAGCGACTTGCCGGAGGCCTTGCGGGACAGCATCGCCCATCACTTGGTGGCCGATGTTCCTGTCGGCGTGTTCTTGTCGGCGGGTCTGGACTCGGCGACCATCGCCGCCCTGGCTTCCGAGGCCCATGGGGCGGGGCTGCATTCCTTTACCCTGGGGTTCGAGGAATTCCGCGGGACCGCGAGAGACGAGGTTCCTTTCGCCGAGGCCGCCGCCCGCGCCTTCGCCACCGCCCACCGGACGCGTCGGGTGGCCGCCCCCGATTTCGCTGCCGCTCGCGATGACCTGTTGGCTGCCATGGACCAGCCGACCATCGATGGCGTCAATACATACTTTGTGGCCAGGGCGGCACGGGAAACCGGACTGAAGGTGGCGCTATCGGGCCTGGGTGGCGACGAACTGTTCGGCGGCTACGACACCTTCCGCCAGGTTCCCAGACTGGTCGGCGCGCTCGGCTGGATTCCCGGCGGACGGGTGCTGGGCAAGGGGCTGCGGGCAGTCTCCGCTTCCTTCCTCAGGGGACGGACCTCGCCGAAGTGGGCGGGAGTGCTGGAATACGGCACTCGCTACGGCGACGCCTACCTGCTGCGGCGCGGCCTCTTCATGCCCTGGGAACTCCCCGAGGCGCTGGACCCCGACCTGGTCCGCGAAGGCTGGCGGCGGCTCGATCCCCTGGCGCGGTTGGACGCCTTGCAGGCGCCCCTGGCCGACCCGCGCCGCAAGGTCCAGGTCCTGGAAACGAGCTGGTACATGCGCAACCAGCTTCTGCGCGACGCCGACTGGGCCGGCATGGCCCATTCCCTGGAAATCCGGGTTCCCCTGGTGGATATCGGCCTGTTCCGCGCCATCGCGGCCCTGGAGGCCGGCAAGCGCGACATGGCCCGGGCGGTCGGGGCGCGGCTGCCCGAGGTGATCCTCAACCGCCCCAAGACCGGTTTCTTCATTCCGGTGCAGGACTGGTTGCAGGGCGTGGGCGCCGAGCCGGGCTACCGGGGCTGGGCCAAGCGGGTATTCGCGGCATTCTCGTGAAGAGGCTGGATGGCGGAGGGCTGTCGAAGGTGGTATGATGCGAGCCTACTCTTAGGATAAGAGGGACTTGAAAGGGCAGAAGCCCATGGTCGACAATACCGAACTCAGCCGTATCGACGTCGTCCATTCCACCGACGCGCGGCCGCGCTGGCAGCGCCGTCAACCTGGCGGCCAGCAGCATTCCAATCATGGCGCCTACAGGGCCCCGGCGCGTGACGCGACCGAGTTTCTTGGTCTTTCGCCGCGCGAGTTGACCCCCGCCGTGCAGAAGGCCATCGCCGGCCTGATGGCCGAGTTGGAGCACGAACGCCGCGATGCCGACCTCGCCCAGGAGCGGGTTGCCTACTTGGAAGAGCTGATCACCCACCATTCCTACCTTCCGGTGCTGAACCGCCGCGCCTTGTTGCGCGAGATAGGAAAGGCGGCGGAACGAGCCCGACGCACGGGCATCGCTTCCGTCTTCGGCCTGATCCATCTGCGCAATACCGAGGCCGTGCGCCGCCGGTTCGGCCGCCGGACCGCCGATGCGATGCAAGTCTTCGCCGCCGATCTGATGAACGACTCGGTACGCGAGACCGATGCGATCGGTGCGATTTCCGATGGTGATTTCGGCATCGTTCTGGCCCTGGCCTACGAGCAGGGGGCTGCCGAGAAGATCCGCGAGATTGTGGCGACGCTCAATCGCCAGCGCGTCACCTGGGAAGGCACGCCGATCCCCTTCGAGGCGGAGGGGGCCGTCCGTCCAATCTCCGCCGGGGAGACGCCGGAAAGCGTGGTGGCCGATGCCGACCGGGACCTTGTGGAGATGGAGGACCGGTTGCTGGAGGCCAAGCTTGCCTCGCCCTGGGAAACGCCGGTCAAGCGATGATGTCGGGAATCAGCATGTTTTCGAGGGCGGATATCTCGTCCTTGAGCAGCAACTTGCGCTTTTTCAGGCGCTGCAGGCGTAGCCGGTCGACGGTCGGGTTTTCGGTCAGGCGTGCGATCACGTCGTCCAGGTCGCGGTGCTCCTGGCGCAGGCGTTCCAGTTTGTCGAGAGTGGCCCGGTTCTCGTTCATGGGCCCGATCTTACCAGAAACGGTCACCGGTCGGTGAGCTTGAACTCGATGCGGCGGTTGCGGCGCATGGCGGCTTCGTCCTTGCCGGAGTCGAAGGGCTGGAACTCGCCGAATCCTGCCGCCACCATGCGTTCCGACGGAATACCCTGGCCGTTCAAGTAGCGGACCACCGAGATCGCCCGCCCGGCCGACAGTTCCCAGTTGGAGGGAAAGCGGGGCGTGGCGATGGGCACCCGGTCGGTATGGCCGTCCACCCGCAGTATCCACTGCAGGTCGGCCGGGATGCGCGCCGAGACATCCTTCAGGGCCTTGGCGAGCCGGTCGAGCTGCCTCTTGCCGGCCTCGCCCAGGTCGGCGGATGCGGTATCGAACAGTACCTCCGACTGGAAGACGAAGCGGTCTCCCACCACCTGGAAGTCGCTATGGCTGCCCAGGGCCTCGCGCAAGCGGCCGAAGAATTCCGAGCGGTACTTGACAAGTTCTTGCACCTTGCCGGCCAGGGCGGCGTTGAGCCGCTGGCCCAGGGCCTCGATCTGGACGTTCTGTTCCTTGGCCTTGGCTTCGGACTCGGCCAAGGTGGCGGTGAGGGCCGCCATCTGCTGGTGCAGGGCGGCGATCTGGCGGTTCAGCAGGGCGACCTGGGCGGCGGCTTCGGCGGAGACGTTCCGTTCGCCGGCCACCTGCCTTTCCAGGTCTTCCTTGAGGGCCTTGAGGGCGGCGACTTCCTGGATGAGGGCCGCGGCCTCGGAACGCTCCTGCTCGGTGGCGTCGACCGCCAATTTGAACTCGTCACGTGCCCGCACGGTGGCCTGCAATTCCTCGGACAGCATGGCCAAGTTACCCGAGAGGTCCTGATTGGCCTTGCGCTCCAGGGCAAGGAGGTCGGCCAATTCGCCCACTTGGCCCTGCAGGCGCTTGAGCGCCTCGTCGCGACCTGACAGGGCCTCGGTCAGCAGGAACTGCGCCACCACGAACAGGGTGAGCAGGAAGATGACGACTAGAAGCAGATTGGCCAAAGCGTCGACGAAACCGGGCCAGATGTCGGCACCTGCGCGCAAACGACTGCGGCTGATACTGCCCGCCATGGCCTAGCGGCCCGGTCCGGGGCCGGACGACGGCCGGTCCGCGGCGGCGATGGTGCGGGCGAGCAACTTGATCTCGCTTCGGATCTGCTGCACCAGTTGGTCCCGCCCGGCATGCAGGTCCTCGACCAGCCGCGCCATGTAGAGATCGATGTTGCGGATGTGGGTGCGCGTGGTCTCGTCCATTGCTCCCGACGGTGCCGCCACGGCAGCGGCCGGTCGGGCCTGGGAGGAATAGGCTTCGGCCAGGCGCATCAATACCGGGCGCAGTTCGGCTTGGCCTTCGGCCAGCTTGAGCATCAGGGACTGCTCGGTGCGCATGTGGTCGGTCAGGGTGCCGATGCGGTCGCCCAGGGCCATCAGGTTGTTGTTGGCCGCGATGCGTCCTTCTTCGCCGCGGGCCAGGGTCCGTTGGAGGTTTTCCAGGCTCTCGGCCGTTTGTTCCAGCAAGGCCTGGACGTAGGCCGGTACGCCGCCGGTATCGCCCTCGCTCGAAAGGGCGCCGCTGGATAGACGGGTGAGGCTGGACAACCATTCCTCCAGGTCGTTGTAGAAGCGGTTCTGGGCCTGGCCCGCCTGCAGGTCGAGGAATCCCAGCACAAGCGATCCCGCCAAGCCGAACAGGGAGGTGCTGAAGGCGGTGCCCATGCCCGCCAGGGGCGTTTCCAGGCTTTTTTTCAGTTCGGCGAAGGTGGAGGCGATATCGTTGCCCGAAACGGTCATGCCGGCGATTACCCGGTGGATGGACCCGACGGTTTCCATCAGGCCCCAGAAGGTCCCCAGCAGGCCGAGGAAGATCAACAGGCCGATGGTGTAGCGCGACATGTCGCGGGATTCGTCCAGTCGCGAGGCGATACCGTCCAGCAGCGAGCGGGTCGACAGGGCCGAGAGGGTGAACTTCTCCCGCTTCTCGCCCAGCATGGTCGCCATGGGGGCCAACAGGCGCGGAGGCTTGGCGCCCGACATGGCCGGCCGGTCGCGCATGAAGCCTTCCAGCCAAACGGCCTCGGGATAGAGCAGTGCGACTTGGCGGAAATTGAAGGCGATGCCGATGATGAACACGCCCAGGATCAGGCCGTTCAGCGGCACATTGTTCATGAAGGCGGCCAGCAACGGCTGATGCAGCAGGCCGATCAAGATCCCCACCGCCAGCACGAACATAATCATCCGTACCAGGTAGCGCCGCGGTTTCGCCATGGCGCCCGTCTCCTCTGTCATCGGGGACGGGGGCATCCCCATTACGGGTTAGCGGTCGACGATCATCACATCGACCCGGTTGGCTGGCTCACCAGCCGGCTTGTCGCCCAGGGCGCGCACGTCGATGCGCGTACTCCGGACACCATTGTCGATCAGCAGGCTGCGCACCGCAAGGGCCCGCGACAGGGACAGCCGGCGGGCGCTGCTCGGCGTCACGGCGGGGCCGGACGCATAGGCGACCAGTTGCAGCCGTTGTTCCTCGTTGGCGTTGATCTTGTCGGACAGGGCCTTCAGCGAGTCCTTGGAAGCGGCGGGAACGGAGGCGCCCTCGCCCTGGAAGACGACCTTGTGAGCGACGGTTCCGGAGACTGCCTCCGACCCGGCGGGGGGGGCTGTGGAAGTCGACTTGGGTTCCACCCGGGCGAGTTCGGTCGGTTGCGTCGGTTCGACCTTCTTCAGGGCCGGCGGTGCCGGCGGTGCGACCGGCTTTGGAGCGGGAGGCGGTTCGGCCTTTCTGACCGGAGGTGCCGGAGGCTCAAGCGGGGCCGGCGGCGCGGAAGGCCTCTTGGCGGCCGGCGGTTCGGGGGCGGCCGGCGGCGCCGAAGGCAGCTCGATGGCCGGCTTGGCCGGCGGAGCGGGCGGAGCCGCGGGAACGTCGATCTTGGCCTGTGGCGCCGGGGCCCTGGCGACTTGCTGCGGCACCGCTTCCTTTTTCTTCCTGCGTGGCTCGGCCGTCGTCCTGGGGGGCGGTGCGAAATCGGAAACGCTTGCCGCGCCGCCGGAAGCCTGGGGCATGGTCAAGCCGGCCGGCGGATAGAATTGCGATTGGGGGATCGCCGATCCCGGCATGCGAAGCTGTCCGCCGCCGTAGCTGGGACCGGAATAGGTGGTGACACCAAGAACGGGCGCGCCGGACAGGCCACCCGCGCGGCCACCGTCGATGACGCTATAATCGACCACCACCGAGTCAGAATATTGGGCCGATGCCGTTCCCATGGCGGCAATAACCAGGGCTCCTGCGCCCGCTGCCGTCAGAAGCCTGGACCGGATGTGCCGCCGAGCCTCGATCATGAACCGCCTCCCCTGCCCCTGGCCGCCTTTACGCGCCGGGGCGAAACTCTCCCGTCCCAACATAGCCAAGGGGCCGCTCGCAGACAACCGCTTTGCTCAATCGGCCGGACCGGGCGCCGCCTTGGCCAGCAATTCGCCCAACGGCCCGTGCAACCGGCTGCCGGCGCAAAGCACGCTGCCGGTCTCCATCATCTTCTGGCCGCCGGCCAGATCGGTGACCAAACAGCCGGACTCGCGGGCGATCACGATACCTGCCGCCATGTCCCAGGGACGGATGTCGGTTTCCCAGTAGCCGTCGAAGCGCCCGGCCGCCACATAGGCCATGTCGAGGGCCGCCGAGCCGAATCGACGCACGCCGGCCGAAACCGCCATGACGCCTTCCAGTTGGCGCAGGAAGAGCTTGTGGTCGCGGGTGCCCTTGAAGGGGATGCCGGTGGCGAAAACGCATTCCGACAGGTCGGTACGAGCCGCAACCCGCAGGCGGCGGCCGTTCATGAAGGCGCCGCTGCCCTTTTCGGCCCAGAAGAGTTCGTCCTGGACTGGAGAATAGATCACGCCCGCCACGACCTCGCCGTCCCGCTCCAGACCGATGGAGATGGCGAAATGGGGTATGCCATGCAGGAAGTTGGTGGTGCCGTCCAAGGGGTCGACGATCCAGGTGTTGCAGGTGTCTTCGCCGCAGATCTGACCCGATTCCTCCAACAGGAAACCGTACTTCGGGCGCGCCTTCGCCAATTCGGCGCGCAGCATCTCCTCGGCGCGGCGGTCGGCGGCGGAGACGAAATCGGCCGGCCCCTTGCGGGAAACCTGGAGGTGTTCGATCTCCCCGAAGTCGCGCACCAGCTTGCGTCCTACCTTCTCGGCGGCGCCGCACATGATGTTGAGCAACGCCGACAGGGGTTGCCGGCGGTTGACGCGGGCGGTGGCGGTCATGGGGCGTCAGTCCTTGGCGCGTTCGACGTATTCGCAGGATTCGGTATTGACCACCACGCGGGTGCCCGTACCGATGTGCGGCGGCACCATGATCTTGACGCCGTTTTCGAGGATCGCCGGCTTGTAGGACGAGGAGGCCGTCTGGCCCTTCACCACGGCGTCGGCCTCGACGATGGCCAGGGTCACGGTGACCGGCAGGTGGACGGCCACTGGCCGGCCTTCGATCAGGTCGATGGTGACCGCCATGTTTTCCTGCAGGAAGACGGCCGAATCGCCGACCACATCCTCGTCCATGGTGAGTTGCTCGAAGGTCTCGCTGTCCATGAAGGTCAGGTGGGTGCCGTCCTTGAACAGGAAGCTGCACTCGCGTTCGTCGACGTTCAGGCGTTCGACGGTGTCGGCCGTGCGCCAGCGCTCGTTGGTCTTGTTGCCGGAATCGAGGGCGCGCATTTCGACCTGGATGAAGGCGCCGCCCTTGCCGGGCTGGATGAGCTGGATCTTGAGCACCGTCCAGAGCTTGCCCTGATGGTCGAGCACCATACCGGGACGAATCGTGTTGGCTTGGATCTTCATGGCGGAACCGTCTACAAAAATACCGGGGAATTGGGCGCGGACCCTAACAGGTCGCCTCCCGGAAGGCAACCGGCCGAAATCGCTTCAGGCGCGGACGATGGACTTGATCTTGGCGCGGCGCATGCCCGACTGGGCGGCGATCTTGTTGTCCTGGTCCTCGATGAAGGTGCGGGCCGGGGCTTCGCCGTCCAGGCCGTCGAGCAGTTCCGACGGCACGCGGCGGTTGGATGTCAGGGTGCCGTCCTCGTAGACGACGTTGAACATGACGAAGGCGGCCTTGGCCGATTGTTTCTTGCGAGCCATGACTTACTGTCCTTCTTGGGCCTGAAAAGCCATGATCCACCCGGCGGCGGTCCGGATGGCGGCGTTCCCGATAGGGAAAAGGGGATGGAATTCCACGTCCACCCTAGCGCCGTGGCCCACGAATTACAACGTCCGTGGCCGAATCGGTTCGGGAATAGCTTAGAACTGCAATACAGCTACCACGGCGTGGATCAGCAGCGTCACCGAGACGCCGACCACGATGGAACGGGCGATGGCGTAGTTGATGCTGATCACCGATTCCTGGCGTCCCATGCCGATGCGGATGGCGATCCAGCCGGCGCAGGCCACGCTCAAGACCGTTTTCAACGATACCCAGCCGATGCTTCGCCACAGGATGTGAGGGGTGCGGAAAAGGCCATGGAAAAAGTGCTCGCGCCACAATTCGAAAGGCTGATCGGGGAACAGGACCTGCCAAGTCTTGAACGATGTCCAACTTGCCACCGCCATGGAGGCGGCCGCCAGAATCAGCGCCCCCCCCACCATGTTGATCATGATCGAGGCGGTCAGGTAGCGCCTTCCGGGCACATGCAGGTTGCGCATGGCGCGGAACTGGGAACTGAGCACCCGGTTGCCGAGATCGGCGGTGATGACGGCGTTGTTGCGGGCCACCATCAGGATACAGGTGATGAGCGGGACGGCCACCGTGGCCTCGATGAAGCCGATGCCCATCAAGGCGTCGTCGTGGACGAAGGACCGCACGTAGTCTCCCAGCAGTTCGTAGTTGAAGCCGAACCACAGGGTGACGAAGCCGACGATCGTCGCCCCGGCGAAGGTGTACATCAGCATCAGGGGCGAGGCGCAGAGGATCCAGAAATACTCGTTCAGATACCGGAGGAACCAGCGGGACGGGGAACGGGGCACGGCTCCCGCCGTCCAGGCGGCGGCGAAGTTGCGCGCCGCGCCGGGCACGGGCGCAATGTCGGAAGCCCCCAGCACTTCCATGGCCTGGCCGACTTCCTCCAGGGCATGTTCGATCGCCGCACGCTTGGGCGGCAAGACCCGCAGTCGGCGGCTGCTGGGGTCGAGCAACAGCACGGAATCGGCCAGCGGCAGCAGATCGTCGAAATGATGGGCGACCACGATGGCGGGCCGGCCCATGCGTCGACAGATGTCGCGGATCAGCATCGCCAGCTTGAGCGCCGCATGGCGATCCAGGCCCGAATTGGGTTCGTCGAACAGCAGTAGCGGCCGGTTGGCCAGCAGGGTGCGGGCGATGGCGATGCGCTGGCGCTGGCCGCCACTGGAGGAGGCCACCGTCTGGCGCGGGTCCAGGTCGGCCAGCAGGGCGGCGGTCTGGGCCACCAGTTCCGGGTCGGCGCGGCCCGTGTGGTCGATGGCCATGGCGATGTTCTCCGCCGCCGTCAGGTCGTCGAACAGGGCGTTGCCCTGGAAGACCAGTCCGCCCACGTCGCAGCGTTCGCGCGCCAGATCGTAGGTTTGCCCTTCCTGGTGCAAGGTACCGGTGACCCGCCATGAATCGCCATCGTCTCCCAAGAGGCCGGACAGCACGTTGATGATCGTCGATTTGCCGCTGCCGCTGGGCCCGACCAGCAGCACCACCTCGCCGGGACTCAAGGCGAAAGCCCCGTCCTCGAGCAAGGTCTTGCCGGCCGGGGTGACGATGCCGAGGTCCTCGACGATCAGGCTGGGAGTCCTGGCGGTCATCGGCCCTCCGCCACCAAGCCGATGCCGGCCGGAAGGTCGCCGCGCACCAGCAGTTCCTGCTGGGCCGGGGTCATGAGCAGGACCAGGAAACCGCTGCGGCCGCGTATCAGGTTCTTGACCACCTGGGAGACCAGGGGATTGTGGTCGCGTTCGTGCCGCAGCCGCATCAGCCAACGCGGCAGATCGCGGGTCAGGCGCTTGCCTCCGAGCGGGGACGGCGCCGGGGCATCGCCCAGCAGCCGGGAATCGGTGAGCATCCGGGAAGCCAGCGGCAGCATGCGCGGATCGTCGAGCAGCGCCATGCCCATTTCACTGGCCAGCGTCGAGGCCAGCCCGGTCATCTCGCCGCTGGCCGCCAGGGCGGGCAGGGTTTCGACCAAGTGGGCGTGGACGCGCTCGTCGCGCAGCAGGTCGACCGTCACCCGTGTCAGGGGCGAACCTTCCGTCTCCTTCCCGCCGCCCACCAGGCTGCCGGCGTAGCCCTTGAGGGTCTGCCAGAAGGTGCTTTCCGCCCGTTCCAGGACGATGGGCAGGAGCCCGGCGGTCACCCGGTCGACCAGATGAGGGTCGAGGGTGCGCGCGGCCCGCGACAGAGTCACCTGGGTGACCGGGGCGTACCAAGCCCGGCGGAGCGCGGTGCGGATGATGTCGGCCAATACGGGCCGATATTCCAGGTCGAAATAGGGCGAGGCCACGGCGGCGAGGATGGAGCCCCGCAGGTAGGCCATGGCCTCCCGCCCGAAGGCCTTCAATTCGGTGCGGTCGGATTCCGGGATCAACGCCCAGGGCACCCGCAGATCGGCCTCGTAGAGGCGGACCAGACGGGTTTCCAGATGTTCGGCGCAGCCGCGTTCCTCG
Organism: Magnetospirillum sp. WYHS-4; assembly: GCA_039908345.1. Classification (NCBI taxonomy): domain Bacteria; kingdom Pseudomonadati; phylum Pseudomonadota; class Alphaproteobacteria; order Rhodospirillales; family Rhodospirillaceae; genus Magnetospirillum; species Magnetospirillum sp. WYHS-4. The sequence continues at coordinate 91,687 of JAMOBD010000003.1, read as the reverse complement.
AAGGCGCGGATACGCACCGAGAAGGGCGCTTCCACCAAGGCGGATCCGCACTGATAGGGAAACAGATCGTCGCCGATCAGGAACACCGCTCCGCCGCGCCCGGCCCAATAGCCCATGTTGTAGGTGGAGCGGAAGGCGGTTCCGGCTTCCTCCCAGGGCAGAAAGCGCGCCGGCAGCACCCGGTAGCCGGCGGCCACCACGCCGGCCAGGATGAACAGGCTGACGAACGCCATTACGGACCGTTGTTCCAGCCAGGCCGAAAGCCGGTTGAAGCGACGGGCGGCGGCGGGTGTCACCGCCCAAACCTCCCACCTTCGCTCCGTGCCGCGATGACGCTCTCCATGCCGTCGAGGCGCAGGGAGACAAATTCGATCAAGGCCATCAGGGCCTTCTCGGTGATGGCGGCGCGGGCGCCCTGCAAGGCCTCGCGCAGATGGGTCTCCAACTTGGGCCGGTTGCGGATGGCGTCCATGCGGTCCAGCACCTGCCAAGCCATGGCCCAGTTCGAGACCGCGAGGCCCGTCGCCCGTGCCGGGACGTAGGCCCAGGAGGCCGGTAGGCCGAATCCCTCCAGGAAATGGACGGCGCCCGCCGTCGATACGGCCGCCTCCACGGCGATATCGGCGATGGGGCGGCTGATTTCGGACAACAGTTCATGCACGGCCATGGACGGATCGGCCAACTCGGCCAGCATCTTCTCGTCCACCACGTAATGTCCGCCGTCGGCCATGCGCAGGGTGTGGCAGAGGGAGCGGAAGGTGGCGTTCTCGGGACTCCAGATCGGATCGGGCCGCCAGCCGCTGGCATTGTCCAGCACCTCGATACCGGCCGCATGGGACTTGAGGAAATCGCGGAAAGCGCGGTCGTAGCGGTCGCAGTTGCTGAGGAGGTCGCGTCGCAGTGCCCCGTATGCCCTGCCGATGGCGTTGCGCACCGGACCCAGGGTCACCTCGGGCGACAGGACGACCTTGCGATAGCGCTGTACCAAGCCGCGCACGATTTCGCCGTGGGTGCGTTCGACGGCGGCCGGCCGGGCGGTGGCCTCGATGGCGCCGTCGGTAACGGCGATGGCATCGTAAAGCAGGCCGGCACTGGTGGAATAGGTGAACAGCTCCTCGGCAAAGGCCGGAATGCGGGCCGGCAGAAGCGCCAGGGCCGGTTCCAGTTCGGCGCGCAAATGTTCGGCGGCGATCAGTCGCAGGCGGGCCCGGTCCTCGTCCATGGTGCGGCGCAGGGCGGCAACGAACTCGTTGAAGTCGCCGGTATCCACTTGGCCGCGCCGGGACACCGCCTCGGCATCGTGCCAGAGCACCACCGCCTGCATGGCCGGGGAGGCGGAAAGGACGGGCGGTTCCGGGCGGGCGGGGGCCACCGGGGCCGCATCCTCGGCCCACAGGCGGCCGGCGGCTTCGCGCAGCTTGTGGACTCCCCTTTCGAAGTCCTCGCCGATGGCTGCCGCATGCCGATACAGATCGCCGCTCCGGTTGCGGGCGTCGGTCAGCAACTCGGGGCAGAACAGATAGACCAGCGCGGAACTCAGGCTGGCCACGGCCAGCAGCGCCACCGTCGCCCGCAAGGCAAGGGACCGGGCCGGCCGGCTCGGAGCGGCGGGGATCACCATGCTAAAGGACCTGCACCTGGCGGTCCATGAGATGTTCGATGCGTGCCTTGATGATGTAGAACATACGGTTGTCGATAAGGCTCATGAGCATGGCGTTCTCGGCCATCATGTCCCTGGCGTCGCTGCCCGTCAACTCCGGGGCTCCGGGGTAGGAAATGCGCACGTAGCGGAAGAAGAATGCCGGCTTGTCGAATTCGATGGCCGAGATCAGGTTCACCCGGATGGTCCGTTCGACGAAACCGCCTTCGATGCCCAGCAGGGTGACCAGAATGCCGAACCAGCCGCCCTTGGTGATGCGCAGCCGGTTGCCGTCCAACTCGAGCCGGCCGCCCGTCCCCTTGGCGACCAGGATACCGGGCCGCGGGTGATGGGAAGGCAACTCTTGCCTTGTCCAGTCCAGAAGCTTGGCGAACAGCTTCTTCACGGGGCCTAACTCGATCCGGGGAAGAGCGATCATGATACCAAATTTCCGCCGCCCTAACCCACGGCCTCCACCCGGCTGGGGAAGATGCTGAAGATCTTCGAGAAGCCGCTGATCTCGAAGACTTCGCGCACTTCCGGCCGAATCGCGCAGATGGACAGGCGGCCCTGCGCCGCCTTCATGCGCTTGGCCGTCACCAACAGGACTCGCAGTCCGGCGCTGCTGATGTATTCGAGACCGGTGAAGTCGAGCACCAGGGCCTGGGTGCCGCCGTCCAGCAGGGCCACCAGACGGTCTTCCACCGGCTTGCAGGTGTTGCTGTCGAGGCGTCCATTCAGTTCCACGACCACTTGGCCGCTTTCGTTGCTTTCCCGCAGTTCCATGTCATTCCCCGTCTTGGCTGCCGGCCCCGCTCAAGGCCTTGCGCAAGGTGATGATATTGAATCCGTCTTCGCGGCGATAGTCCACCCGATCCATGACCTTCCGCACGAAGAAGACTCCCAGGCCGCCGATCGGCCGTTCGTCGATATCCAGGGACAAGTCAGGATCGGGGATTTCCAGCGGATTGAATGCCTTGCCGTCGTCGCGGATCTCGCCGACCAGGTGATCGCCCTCGACCGCCAGGCGGACCACGATCTCGTGGCGGCTGTCCGCCTCGAAGCCGTAGGTGATGGTATTGGTCAACAGCTCGTCGAAGGCCAGGGTGAAGTCGAAAACCACCGGAGGCGGTGCGCTACAGGATTCTCCGAATTTCTTCACCTCGTCCATCAGGCGACCGATTTCGGGCAGTTCGTTGGCGAGGCGGACCTCAAGGCGATGGGTCATGGCGCACCGGCCGTCAAGGGGCGGGTGAAGTGCAGGGCGACGCAGGTGATGTCGTCGGATTGGGCTGCTCCGGCGGCGAAGCCTTCCACCGCGTGGACAACCTTGTCGACCAAGTCGGCGGCGCCCAGGCTTTGGCCGCCGTCCAGTACCCCGGCCAGCCGTGCCTCGGTGAACAGCCGGCCTCCCGTATCGAAAGCCTCGGTAACGCCATCGGTGTAGAGGAACAAGGAGTCGCCCGGTCCCAGGTCGACGGCGCCCTCGGCGTAGCTTTCGCCCTCCAGGACCCCCAGGGCCATGCCGCCGGTGGTCGGCAGGGCCCGGCCGATACCGTCGGCCCCGATCAGGAAGGGCGGGTTGTGTCCGCCGTTGGCATAGCTCAGATGGCCGGTCGCCGTGTCGAACACCGCATAGAACAGGGTGACGAACATGCCGGTGTCGTTTTCCTGGGACAGCAGGTCGTTGGCCAGGGCCAAGCAGGGGCCGGGGCCGGCGGTGGTGGGCGCGGTGGCGCGCAGCAAAGTGCGGGCCACGGCCATGAAGAGCGCCGCCGGCACGCCCTTGCCCGAGACGTCGGCAATGGCGATGCCCAGCCGGTTGGCATCCAGCCAGAAGAAATCGTAGAAATCGCCGCCCACTTCCTTGGCCGCGATCATGCGGGCGTGCAACTGGACGTCGGGGCGGCTGGGAAAGCGGGTCGGCAGGATCGAATGCTGCATGCGCCGGGCCACGTCCAGTTCCTGGCGGATGGAGACCAGTTGGCCGTGGTCGTTGAAGATGCGGGTGATGGTCTCGAACCAGGGCCGCCAGCCCTCGGGCACGTCGGGAATGCCGACTGCCGCCGCGCGGCTTTCCAGCTCGATGTGATCGACCAGCTTCTGGGCGGGGGCGATAAACTCCCGCCGGGTGGCCCGGGTCGCCATCAGCAGCATCAGGGACAGGCCGATCAACAAGGCCGCCACATCGGTGCCGGCGTCGACGAACAGGTCGCGCAGCATGGCCAAGCGGTCGCCGACGTAGACCAAGCGCCAGGGGGCGTCGGCCAGCTTGCGCGACCAGACGTAATGGGCGCCGACGGCGTCCAGGCTCTGGGAGGTGCCGGCCAGAAGCGTCGCCGGATTAAGGCTGGCCAGGGCCGGGGGCAGGGCGTCGGCGACGGTCTTCACCGCCTTGTCGGCGGAAGCGACGGCCGTCGGATGGGCGAGCAACTGGCCGCGTTCGTTGACCACGAAGAGCGTCCCGTGCGGAGAGGAAAAAGCCCGCACGAACTCGTTCAACACGTCCAGGGTCAGATCGAGGGCCACGGTGCCGCGAAAGCCGTCGCCTTCATAGACCGGGGCGCCGCAGGTCACCATCAGGCCCTTGCCGGCCTGATCGATATAGGCCTCGGTCCAGAAACGGCGGCGCTCCCGGTTGTTCTCCGGCAGGCCTTCCGTATAGAAGCCGTGGGTATAGAGTTCCGGAGTATATTTGAACTCGCTGGACGGCACCCAGGGATGGATGAGGATGAAGTTCCGCTTCGAGGTGTAATAGGACCAGGCCGCATTGGGGATGTTCTTGGCGATCACCTCGAACAGCGGATTGAGGGATAGCGCCATTTCCAACTCGTACCGCAGGCTGTCGTCGAGGGGTTGCTCCAGGCCGGTCAGGTTGCCGGTATGGCGGCGCTCGTAGGGCTTGGGGATATCGTCCAGCCGCCACATGCCCTCGCTGGCCTGGGCGAGTGCCGCTTCGAGCAGCGGCGGGCGGGCAGGGGGGCGGGCACCCTGGACCGTATACCAGGATTCGCCCGCCAGGCGCATGGCTTCGACGTAGTCGGCGCTGCTCTTCATGATGAAGTTGAGCGCCTGGGCCCGCTCGTCCAGGCGTTGGACCAGCAGGTCGCGCTCGGCCCGGCGGCGCTCGTCGAACTGCAAGTAGGCCAGACCGCCCGAAATGAACAGCACGACCGTCAGCGTCAGCCGCATGATCCGGTTGAAGCGGGCGGAGAAGCTCGAATCCCTTGCCGGCGAATCGCTCATTCTGCCCACCCTTCTCCGCGCAAACCGTCGATCCTCCCGCGAAGATCGGCGGAGAGTCAAGTATGCCATCCGGCCGTTTGCATCGGGGCTACTCTTTCTTTACCATGTCGGAAAATGTCAGAATAGTTGGGGGAAGAAGATGTCCGTCTCGGCAGCACGCGTCGGGCGCTGGTTGTCCGGTTTGGCCATTCTACTCCTGGTTCCGCAGGCCGCGGCGCAGCCGCCGGGCGAGGCGATCGAGGAATTCGCCCTGCGCAAGAACTTGGCGATCGCCGCTCCCGCCGTGATGCGCCCCTATGCCGAAGCCGCGGCCCAGTACTTCGTGGCCCGTCGGCAGTTCCCTGTTCCCGCCATCGACTATCAGACGGCCACCAATGCCTTTGCCCGTTTCTGCAAGGGCATCGGCGTCGAGTATCCCGACGTGGTGGTGGCGCCCCGGCGGATCAGCCGCAACGAATTCCGGGTCTGCGGCGAGCAGGGGGTGTCGGAGATCGTCGAAGTGGCGGTCGGGCACGAGGTGCTGGTGCTGGCGGCCCGTCAGGGGGCCCTGCCCTTCAACGCCACGGCGGAGACGCTGTACCGGGCCCTGGCCCTGGAAGTACCCCGAGACGGGGTCTTTTATACCAACGCCGCGCGGCGTTGGACGGACGTCGACGCCAAGCTGCCCGACACGGAAATCCAGGTGGCCCTGCCTCCGGGGGGCAGTGGACTCCGGCATCTGTTCGACGACCGTGCCATGGAAGGCGGCTGCCGCTACGTGCCCGAGATCCGGGCCATCTACGGAGCCGGAGACCGGGTGCGCAAGTGTATCGCGGCGCGCGAGGACGGGCGCATTTCCGAATCCGGAACGGCGGAGGCGATGACCAACTTCCTCAATAGCATGCCGCCCGGCGCGCTGGCGGTCGTGCCGCGCCGTGTCCACGACAGCCTGATGCCGACCTCGCCGTTGTTGCCGTTCGAGGGCGTCCTGCCCACCCAGCAGAGCGTGGAAAGCGGCGAGTACCTGCTGAGCCGCAAGATATATTTTTATTTCAAGGTGGGTCACATGCACGGCCGCAAGGGCTACGGCGTGACGCGCGGCCTGCGAGAGTTCCTGTTGGACACGGCCAGCGAGCAGGCTGTCGATCCGGGCGGCTTCTTCGAACGCCTGGGCCTGATGCTGCTGCCACCTTCCGACAGGGCCCGCCAACGTCTGGAAGCGCTGATGCAACGCCCCATGAGCCGCTAGAAGGAAGCCCGCCATGAAATTCCCGTTGCCGCCGGCTCTTGTAACTGTCCTGTGGCTAACGTCCGCGTCCTCGGCCGGGGCGGGGCCCAACAACGAGGCGGCGACGGCGGTCCCAGAACCATCCCTGGTGCTGACCATCGAGGAAAAGGCGCTGTCCGCCTGGGCATCCACCAAGTCGGCGGTGGGCTCCTTCCTATCCGCCTTCCTGCCGCCCTCGCCGGCCGAATTCGCCACCCGTATCGGCAACCACGAGACCGAGTTCTGGTCCTTGCTGGCCGACGCCGGCTACCGTATCAAGGAGGTCGAGACTTCGGTGGGCTTGGTGCCCGGCGTGTCGGCGACCTTCCAGATCGCCCGCGAGATGTCGGAATCGGACCGCGAGTTCCTGGAACGCCGCCTGGACGGTTTCGCCAAGCGGGACGGCAGCGTGGTGGCACGCCTGCAACGGTCCATCATCAACGTGTTGTTGGAAGCGGCCGAGACCGAGGTCTACCGGATCGAGACCCTGGACGTGGTCATGTTGCCGCTGCCCAAGGCGCGCTTCGTCCTCACTCCCACCGACCGCCTTTACGATGGCGACCACCAGTCCATCCTGCGGGCCATCGATACCCTCAAGCGGCACGCGTCCTGACGGCAATGGTCTCCCGGCGTCTGCGCAATGGTTTACTTCTGACGGGAGCTTTGGCGGCCGGCGGTTTTGCTTTGGCGTCGGTGCTGCCGGTCGAGAGGTTTTCGCGGGGCGATGCCTGGGCCAAGGCGCCGGTCCCCAGCGGCAAGGCAGCTTACGAATGGCGGAAGTTCGCCGCCATTCGCCTGAGCCAGATCGACGACGAGGCCCGCGCCCTGCTCGGCCACGCAGAGCTATCGCTGGATGCGGTTCTCGACCCTTTGTTCGACCGCTTCGCCGGCCGGGTGCCCGAATTCGGTGCCTGGGCTTTTCGCTGGCGGACCAGTTACGTCCTGTTGCGTGAAGGAGTGGGGGCCGCTGCAGCCTGGCCCGGCAGCGACCGGCATGCCGGCTTTCGCGAGTCGATTCAAGGAGCCTGGGACGACGTGGTGGTCGGCCAGTTCGAGAGTCTGGTCCTGCAGCCGGGCGGGGGAGGGCGGGCCATCGAAGATGCTCATCGGCGCTGGTGGGACCGGGTGACGCGGGCGATCCGCGATTCCGCGGCCGACGGCCTGCTGGTCGTCGCCCTCTACCGGCAGCGGCCGATGGATGCGGGGGCGGAATTGCCCGAGGCCGCCGCCGCCCCGCCGCTGCCCGATGACGGATTCCATCCGCTGAACGGGACTCCGGGTGAAATCGAGGGCCGCATGGCCCGCCCGGTGATGGCGCGGCTCGCCTTTCGAGGCCCGGCGGTGGTGACCGCGGGCGTGGTCGGCGAAACGCTCTCCGGTGCGGCCGATGTCGCGTTCCTGGGCGGTCCCGCCAGTCTGGCTCTGACCGTGGCCGGGGTGCTGGGCATCGACTACCTGATAAGCCGCCTGGATGAGGCGGTGAGCCGGCAGGCTTTCGAAGAAGACGTTCAGGCCAAGCTCCGCCGTGCCAAGGCCGACCTGCGGGCTCGCTGGCTGGATCAGGCGCGGCGGGAGATCGACCGGCAACTGGATTACGCCCGCGCGCAGTTGGACCGGGCGGTCAAGGTGCCAGTTGCAACAGGGCCTTGAAGGGGCCGCTCGGCCCCAAGTCGGCAAGCAGGTTCCGTACCTGGGCGAAATAGGCGTCGGCGTGGTTCAGGATGACCGGCTCCAGTTCGGCACGGGTTTGCTCGAAATCCAAGGATTCCAGGCCGATCCAACTGCCCCAGGCGAAGATCTCCCAGGCCAGCCAGCCGATCAGGGCGCCGAACAGGTTGATCGGGATTATCCCCAGGTGCACCAGGATCAGCAATCCGACCCAATAGACCACATAGGAACCGAAATAGAGGCCGACATGCTGGCCGACGGCGAAGATGCTTTCGCCCTTTGGCGTGACGAGGCGCGCCTTGTCGACGATGGACGGGACCCGTTCGAACCGCGATGCCAATCCCGCGCCGATGGCGGCGCCCAGGTCGTGCCAGACCGGATCGGGAGCGGTGAGGGCGTTCAAGGTCATCCGGATGGGTTGGCCAGCCGCTCCGGTGAAGTTTAACGGCGGCAAGTCCATCAGGCGGCGGTTCCACTGGGCGAAGGAGATGCCGCGTTCCTCCTGGAGCAACTGGAGGGAGCGGGCGACACGGGAACCGAATTCCTGGGCGGTCTCGCGTCCGATGCCTTGCAGGCGGCGGCGGGTGTCTTCCGGCTTCATGACCTGTTCGGAGAACTGTTCCTCGAAGGTGGCCATCAGGGCCGGGGTCCCGGAATCGCGGGTCTCGCCGGTTGCCAGGTTATGCAGCCAGTCGACCGCATAGTAGTTGTAGGCTCGCAATTCTTCCAGCTTGCGCCGAGCGAAGGAAAGGTACCAGGGCAGGAAGGCCGACGACACCCGCTCGTTCAGGGCGTGGGCCAACTCGCTTATCCGCTTCTGGGCCAGGGCCTGGCTTTCGCGGCGGGCGGTCAAAAGGATTTCCGCGATCTGCCGGTCGACGGATTCCCAATCCTCGGCGGATGGCGGCGGCAGGGGAGCGGCGAAGGCGGATGCCACCGGGGTGGGCATCGGGGGGATTTCGGGCCCGGACGCCGGCCGGTCATCGAGCAGTGCCAGGGCTCCCGCTCCCAGCAAGGCCGCCAGGGCCAGTAGTCCGGCACGGCGTTGGTTCGACGAACGAGGGGGTGGGGCGGGAGGGGCGGGAGGCGGGACGGTCATCGGCCCCTATCAGGCCGCTTCGATGCGGTTGTACCACTTGCGCGACCCCAGGCGCAGCCAGTCGCGCTTGGCCTTCAGGCCGCGGCGCTTGGCGATGCCCTTGACCCGCTTTTCGGCTTCCGCCTTCTCCAGGGTCTCGTGGGTCATGGTCTGGTAGATCTTGACCGCCTCGCGGAATTCCTTGCGCGAGATCTTGCCTTTCTTGGACATGCGTTCCAGGAAGGGCTGGAGGTAGACCTCGACCTGGCTTTCCAAGGTGGCGTTGCCGGCATGGGCGGTGTTGAACAGGATGCCCTTGGCCTCGTCGAGGGTCAGGCCGAAGTCGGAGACCCCGTCCTTGAGCATCTGGTGCTCCTGCTCGACATAGATCACCTTGCGTTCGCCGCCATGCAGCCGGACGTAGTCGGCGAAACGCCGCGCCTTGCCGGAGGCAAGCCCCGGATCACGCGAAAATGCTTCCTCGACCGCCATTCGTTTGCCAACTCAACGGTTGAAATCCCAGGCGAAACCATACCGCGCCGCCCCGAGAAAGCAAGACTTTCAAAGTTCAGGCCGTCTCGGTGGGAGCCTCGCCCTTGAACCGGAGCGCAAGGCAGGTGGCGTCGTCGGCCTGTTCCAAGCCGGCGGCGAAGCTTTCGACCGCAGTAATCGCTTCGACCACCAGGGCTTGCATGGACAGGCTCCGGCTGCGGCGCATCACCTCGGCCAGCCGCGCCTCGCCGAACAGGCTGCCGTCGGGGGCGAAGGCTTCGGTCAGGCCGTCGGTGTAGAGGAACAGGGTCTCGCCCTTGCCTAGCTGGACGAGGACTTCCCGGTAGGTCTCTCCGTCCATTACGCCTAACGCCATGTCGCCCGTGCTGGGCAAGGTGGAGATGGTCCCGTCGGCTCCCAGGCGCAACGGCGGATTGTGGCCGCCGTTGGCATAGCGCAGATCCCCGGTGGCGGTGTCGAGAATGGCGCAGAACACGGTGACGAACAGGTTCTGCGGGTTGCTGCGGCAGAGCCGGTCGTTGACCTGGGCCAGCAGCGTTCCGGGCGAGCCCTCGGCGCTCGCCATGTTCTGCATCAGGGTACGGGTCAGGACCATGAAGAAGGCGGCCGGAACGCCCTTGCCCGACACGTCGCCCACCGTCACCAGTACGTGGCGGCCGTCAAGGGCGACGAAATCGTAGAAATCGCCGCCCACCTCGCGGGCCGGCGCCATCAGGCCGAACATCTCGTAGCGGGGATGGCGCAGGAAATCCGTGGGCAGCATGGCGATCTGCAGCGCCTGGGCGACTTTCAGTTCCTCGTCGATGCGATGGTGCGCCTGGACCAGAAGATCGGTCTTGGCTTCCAGGTCGCGGGTCCGTTCGCGGACCAAGCCGTCCAGTTGTTCCTCGCGGGCCAGAACGTCTGCGGCCATGCGCCGGAAGACCGCCGCCAGACGGCCGATTTCGTCGGGGCGGGCGGCGGTGTCCGCCAGGGCTTCCGGCTTGAAGCTGCGGGCTTCCATGGCCATCGCCGCCTCGGTGACGCGGGTGACCGGTCCGGTGACGCGCTGAGCGGCGAGAACCGAGACCAGCGCCCCGACGGCCAAGGCGATCAGGACGATCACCAAGGTGATCCGAGTCTGGGAATGCAGCATGCCGCGCAGCTTGTCGGTGGGCAGGCGCACCAGGGCCAGTCCGATGGCCCTGCCCTCGTCGATTACCGGGGCCGCCACGGCCAGATGGCCGGGACGTAGCCTGCTATCGGTCTCCCCGGCCGCCAGAACCTCGCGCAGCAGGGCGAGTTCGGCCTCGTCCGGCTGTGGGTTGGTCTCGGAGCCGTAGACCGAGGCGTGGGCGATGGTTTCCAGGTCGTTTCCGATCACCCAGATGGCGTTGATGTCGCCCCCGGCCAACAGGCTCTTGACCATGCGGTGCAGGCCGACCCGGTCGGCGACGGCTTCCAGGAAACCGACGTCGACGCCCAATTGCACGATGCGCGGCCCGTCGACGCCCGGCACGCCCACGTATTTGAAGACCCGGTTGTCGATCTCGCGTTTGCGGGCTTCCTGCACCACCCGGTCGGCCTTGCCGGTCAATAGGGGCCAGAAGGCGTGGGCCTGGGGCTGTTTGGCCGGGTCCGGATCGAAGGTGAAGTCGACCCCCGGCAGGCTGTGCAGATAGGCGTGGCCGTTCCGGTCGGTGATCCAGAACTCCGAGATGGTCGATTGGCGGACGATGTCCTCCAGCATGGCCGCGATTTCACCGGGACCACGACCCGCCGCTTCCGACTCGGCGATCAGGCGGCCGGCGATGCGGGCCGCCGAGACCATCATGTCGCCGACCACATCCTCCATCTCGCGCGGGAGTTGGCGGGCGAGGACGGCGCTGCGCGCCAGGACCTTGGCGACCAACTGGCCGGACATCTCGGCCTCTTCCAGCATGGCGCGGTGGCTGCTCCAGGCCAGTAGGCCGGAGACCGCGGTCACGGTCACAAGCAGAAGAGCGGTGACCATGAGGGTCAGACGGCGACGATAACTCACCGGGACTCCTTAAGACATCTAGACGTCGGAGACGATACCGGTCCGGGCACGAGTCGTCGAGCAATGTGGTAACCCATTGTCCTACCGGCAATACCCCGGTAGGTCTATTGCATCGCTTCGGGCCCCATGGTACTCCTCGGGGTGACGATTCTCCTACTTAGGATTGCGCATCGCCCTGCATTTTTTGTGCAGTGGTTGTTCGGAGGTAATTATGGGTACTGTGCGTTCCAAGGGCGGCTCGAAGGCCGCCGATCTGCCGGAAGTCCCGGCGGATGACACGACGGCGGAAACGCTGAGCACCAAGGCGCCTGTTTCGATTTCCTCCGCGGAACTCGACCAGTTGCGGCACGAGGTCGGGCGTCTCGATTCGCGAGTGCTGACCAGTCTGGTGATCGGCGCTTTCGCCATCCTGATTGCCGCGCTGTCGCCCATGTGGGGTACTCAACTGGTGGCCAATGATCCCGGATCGGTGCGGTCCTCGTTGCTGGCAACCGTTCACCTGCGCACCGCGGCCGCCACTTCCCAGCCCTTCGAGAAGGACTGGGTCCTGTTCGCCAAGGCGGTCCCGTTCAAGGATCGCGAGTTGGCGACCCTGTTCAACAGCCTGGGCGGAATCGCCAAGACCGGCGCCCCGACGAAGGACGAACTGGTGCGCCTGTTCTCCGGCATGCCCGATCAGATGCTGGTCGGCAAGGTCATGGGCCGGGACGAAGGCTGGGTGAACTGGACCGCTTCCAAGGTGGCCTCCGCCGTGCGCCTGGAGTCGGTCGTGTCCATGGTCGGGCCGGCGAACAGTTCCACCGCGGATCTGAAGGTCGTTCACGAGGCGGATCGGAGCTTGGCCGCCGGCGACTTCAAGGGCGCCATCGTCCACCTGGAAGGCCTGACCGAGACGGCGGCCGAGGTGGTTGCGCCTTGGGTGGCCAAGGCCAAGGCGCGTATCACTCTCGACGAGACCCTGGCCAAGATCGAGGCGCTTGCCCTTGATCGGGCCGGCAAGGGCTCGCGATTCACGTTCAATTGACGCGGCGAGCGCGTCCCGGCATCATTCCCCGCGCCCCCCGGCGCGGGGGGTGCCTTTTTCCTTTTCGGCCCAAAAAAGACCATGAACCCAGAGTCCATCAAGGCCGCCTATCGCCGCTATGCGGCCGTCTACGATCTCTTGTTCGGAAGCCTTTTCGCCCCCGGTCGCCGGGCGACGGTCCATATGGTCAACCAGCGGGCCGGCCAGCGCATTCTGGAGGTCGGCGTGGGCACCGGGCTTTCGTTGCCCTTCTATCGCCACGATGCCTCGGTCGTTGGCATCGACCTTTCCATCGACATGCTGGAGGTGGCGCGTGATCGGGTGGAGCGGGACGGCCTTGCCCACGTTCACGGCCTCCTGGAAATGGATGCCCAGCACATGGCCTTCGCCGATGGTTCGTTCGACGCGGTGGTGGCCATGTACGTGGCTTCGGTGGTTAGCGATCCGGCCAGACTGATGGCCGAGATGCGGCGGGTCTGCGTTTCCGGGGGCGATATCGTGGTGGTCAATCATTTCACCTCGACCCATCCCCTGTTGCGGGCCGTCGAGATGGCCTCGGCACCCCTGTCGGGACTGATCGGATTCCGGCCGCATTTCGAACTCGACGCCTTGCTCGGCATGGCGCGCATGCGTCCGGTCGAGGTGCGGAACGTCAACATGTTCGGCTACTGGCGTCTGGTTCGTTTCCGCAACGAGATCGTGGGCACCGAGGCATTGGCGGCGGCCCATTCCCGCGAAGGCCTGGGCCCCTTGGGCCTGGACGCGTCGGGTATCTGAGCGTCGGCGGTCGCCAAGCGGGGCAGGGAGGACGACGTGGAATTCTCCATCGCCCTGTTTCAAATCCTGGCGGTCGTCGCCTTGCCTCTCGTGGTGGCGAACGTCGGCACCCACCTGCTGCACCATGTGGCGACTCCCGATTTCGGGGCGGTCCCCATCCTGACGACCATGTCGCGCCTGGAGGGCGTGCTGATCGGCGGGTTGCTGCTTTACGGCAACTTGGAGGCCAGCCATTTCGATCTGGAAGGCCTGTTTGTGCCGGAAAGTAGCTGGAATCTCGGTTTCTTCGAGTTCCTGACCGGCCGGGGCAACATCTTCTCCTATGAAGTCTGGCCGGTTCTGGCCGCCGTCCGCGACCAGTCCCTGCCCGAGGTGCTGGTGGCGGTCGCCGCCAGCTTGGTGTTGCCGGTCGTGGTGACGGTCTGGGTTCACCGGTTATGGCCCCGGCGGGACGCTTGGCGGGCACTGCTTTCCTGCCTCGGCACGACGGCCTGGACTGCCTGGATGACCGTCTACTTGGTCTCCCTGACCTTCTGGGCGCTCTACAAGCTGAATTTCTGGGCCTTGGCCCTGTTCGCCCTATACTACCAGTACCGGCGCAGCCATCACTGAGGAATCACGCGGTCGGCGACCGGCCGGGGAACGGAGGGCATGCGATTGGCCTGGGCGCGCCGATAGATGTAGTCACCCACCAGGGCGCCGCCCACGGCACTGGATACCGCATAGACGCGGCTGACCGCCACCGCCCCGGTGGATGCGGAAACCGCCGTGATGCCGCTGCCAGCGGCCGGCATGGCTTCCGCCATGAAAGGCAGGGCGGCGGTCCCGCCCATGGCGAAATTGAACAGAACGACACCGCCGATGGCGCCCAGGCCGGCGGCCAGGAGCCGACTCTCCACGGCTTCGACTTGGGTGTCCTTGTCGCCCATGGCGCCCAAGTCCTCGCGAAGCGTGCGCCCGGCGGACGGAGACTCGGCCGGTGCCTGGGCCACGACTTGCCCGCGCGGCTGTTCGGCCGCCGGGGCGGGGCCCGCCCAGAGCATCGTTCCCGTCAGGGCCAGGGCCGTCGCAGTCATGAAGCGTACCATGGTCGTCTCCATCCCTTCCCCGATGAACCTAGGACTTCCTGCCGATAAGATCGAGAGCCAATCCGGCCAGGCCTTCCGTCGCCGCGTCGACCGCCAATCGGGCGCGGGCCTCGACCAGCCAGCGCTGGGCCAGGGTCGCCGGCGGACCCTCCAGTTGGGTCAGGACATCGATGGCGCCCTTGAGGTCGTCCTCGGCCAGTTTCTGGACCGTGCCGTCGATCAGCTTGAGATTGGGATCGCGGTCGGCCGGACGCGGGCCGGTCGGTGCGATGGCGGAACTGACCCATTCCCGCATGCGGTCGCTCCAGGGACGGTCGCCACCGTCGGCCAGGGCGCGCAGCTTGGGTACCAAAATGGCGCTGAAGCTATCGCGCAGTTCGGCCACCGTGGCGACGCCGGTATCCGAATGGGCGTTCAAGCGGTCCAATGCAGCGGCGAGGCCCGCTTGGTCACCGGCCAGGCGGCGCACTTGTTCGACCTCGCGGGCGAAGGGCTTGTGGGTCTGCGATAGGGTGCCGAGTTGCTGGATGGCGACCGCCAGGCGGATCGCGCGAACGAGGCCGCGGTCCTCCCTGACTCCGCCTTCCAGGGCAGCCAGGCGGCCCTCGGACGCGCCGCCGAGTCCTTCCAGGGCGGCAAGGCGCTGGTCGATGGCTCCTGCCACCGTGTTCAGGTTGTTCAGCCCGGCCAATAGGTTGCCGGTCGCCGTGCCGACCTCGGCCATCTGGGCCTGGAGACCGGCGAGACCGGACTCGGTACCGTTCAGGCGTTCGGTGACGGTGCGGATATTGCCGCCAACCGCATCGAAGGCTTCCAGGCGCTTGTTGACCGTGATTATGCGGGTTTCGAAGGCGGTCAGACGGCCGACCGCGTCGTTGATTCCGGATTCCAGCATCTCGACGCGCTTGGCGATGGTGTTGCCCCAGGCCTCGATCTCGGCAGGCGCGGCAGGCATGGCGCCGCTGGGGACGGGTGCCGCCAGTGTTTCGACGCGGGCCGCCAGGCCTTCGGTGGCCTTCTCGATCCGCCCGAGGCGCGTCGCCGTGTCGGTGACATTGGTCTCTCCAGCCTGGGTGCGCGAGGCCAACAGGGCGATCTGCCCACGCAGGCCATTCATTTCGTCCTTCAGGATTTCGATCTCGCTACGTGGCCCGATCAGGAAGGCCACGACCGGCTCCTGCCCGTAGTTGGCCTTCAGCCAGGGCTTGAAGGTCGGCATGGCGAGGGACGCCGCCGCCCCCACCAAGGCGAGGAAGGCCAGAAGAAGGGCGAACCAGGCGCGTTTGCGGATAATCACCGTCTGCGGCCGGACCTGCTCGGGCTCGATCTTGGCCGCGGCCGGCGGGAACTGCTTGGCCAGATCATCCAAGGCCTCGGGATCGACCCCGGGAATTTCGTGTTTGTGCGTCATGGTTCCTTACCGCAATCCCTCGTCATTTCGGCCAGAAAATGGCCTCGATCTCGTGGGCCACTTGCGCCACGTCCACGGCGGCGGCCCCTTTGGGCGCCAGGACGGTCGGCGATGTGCCGTAGAAGGTCGCCTCCTGAAAGATGACCCGGTCGTTGAACTGGGCCGTGAGCGGCGCAACCTTCAAGCTTTCCAACTGCTTGCGGGCATGGACCGCCACCTGGGACCGTTTCACCCGGCAGAGCACCGCGCGGGAGTCGATGGCGCGGCGCGACAATTGCGAGGCGCTTTCCACCAGCTTGCGGGTCCGCATGGCCTCGAAGACGTTGGCCTCGTCCGTCATTGCCGGGATCAGCACCAAGTCGGCCGCACCGATGGCGAAGATCATCGCCTGGTTCTTGAAACCCGCGCAGTCGACCAGCACCAGATCGTGCTCGGCCGCCAAGTCGACGATGGCCGGAATGATCGCGTGCTCGTCCGTCTCGGTGCAAAGGGTCAGCCCCGACAACTCGCGGCCCTTCTTGTGCCAGCGGGTCAATGTCTGGTTGGGATCGGCGTCGACCAAGGCCACCTTGTGTCCTTCGGACGCCCAGTAGGTCGCCAAGCAGGCGATGGCCGTCGACTTGCCGGCCCCCCCCTTTCCGGTGGCGGCAACCAGTACCTTGCCCGGCCGCGCGCCCCGTCCCGCAGAGGCCGTCTTTCTATCCTTGCGTGCCAACGGTCGCTCGCTCCCCCAAAAGCTCCGGCTCAGAGGCCCGAGTCGGCGGCGCCGACCCAACGGATGCGCTGAGTCTCGTTGCCGGGAATATGGGTGACCGCGAAGTGGCTGGGCTTGCGGTAGTTGAGATTGGCCGCCGCCTGTTCGGCTTCGTATTGCCGGTACCACCAATGGCCGCCCAGGCCGCCCACGATAGCCGAGATGGCCGGCGGAACGCAGAATGCGCCATGCAGCACCGCCAAGCCGGCCAGGGCACCGACGCCGACGGCTGCCACGTTTCCGGTGGTCAGGAACGAGGAATCGCCAGCGGCGGGAGCCGTCGGCTGGGCGGCCGCCAAGGTCTCGGCGTGGGCGAAACCGGGCAGAAGGACGATGCAGAGGGCAGCAAGCAACCGCTTCATGGCGAACTCCGTTCCTGGTTGTCGACCCGCTTCGCTCCCCCGCGGGGAAAATGTAGCATAACCGCCCTCGAATGAGAAAGCATTCTAGCCCCCGTGCCCGGCCGGCAGCAGGTATTCGAAGGGGCGCGGGGAAATGGCCAGGGCCCCGGTGAAGGGGTGGTAGAGCAGCAAGGTCATATAGACGATGGTGGCGATGCCCGCCGCCAGCAACATGGCCATCGCCACATGGGCCAGAAAGCTGGGGCCGGCGAAGAACCAGTTGAACATGATGGATAGCAGGGAACTGAACAGCAGCACCCCCCAGATCAAGGTCCGGAGCTTGGGCCGCACCGAGGCCAGCCGTTGCTGTCGGCTGTCCATGGCGTCGGCGAGGAACTGGTCGGCCTGAAGACGGGTCAGGCGTTCGTGCTCGTCGACGTTCTCCAGCTTGGCGTAGCCCCCGAGCAGGCGCTGGAAGGCGGCGCGGGCGCCCAGGCTTTCGCGGCCCAACTGCATGGTGATGAACTCGTTCTCCACCACATTGATCACGTAGGTGCGGACCAGCCCGCGGATTTCGGGGACCTGGGGATTGGCAAGCTGGGCGATGGTCGAATCGAAAAGGCGCAAGGCCGTCGCCTCGGTCTGCACCTGGGTGCGTGCGTCGGTGTACCGGAAGGCGGCGGCGATCAGCACGAACGCCAGCAAGGCGGCGTAGACTTCGGACAGGAACTGGTATTTGGCCCCGCTTACCAGGTTATTGTCGGCCAGCACGAGGGGATCGGTCACGTGGCCGACGAAGGCCGCCCCGACCAGGGAAATCAGCATCGTGCCGCCCACCACGGTCGCCATGCCTAGCCAGACCGGCTGGCTGGCCACCCAGAGCAGCAGGGTGTCGAGCAGCGGCAGGACATCGTAGGCGAGATCGACCGAGGCATTCATCGCGCCAACTCCAGGAAGGGGCTTGGATCGACCGCCAGGTCGCCGGCGAAGGGGTTGCCGAGCACGAAGGCGAGGAAGACGTTGACGAAGATGCCCAAGCCCAGGACCGCGCCCATCCAGAGCTGTCCACGCAGGCTGTGCATGCCGAAGAAGGCGTTGAAGGCCACCGAAATGAGCACCAGCGCCAACAGGGTGAACCAGGTGAGCGTCGCGATCCTGTTGGAGACGTTGTTGCTGAAGCGACTGGTGCGGGCCTCGACCGCCTGGGACACCACCAAGTTACCCAGCGCCAGCACCGATTGCTGGCGGGGGTCGGACGGCTCGATGGCAAACCAGCTGTTCAGCAGGGTCTCGAAGGCGGCGACGGAGATCGGGCTCTCGTCGCCGGTTTCCATGGTCGGCCATTCCGTCCGCACCACGCTGTCGGCGTAGCGCGACAGGTTGGCGCGGAAGGCGGCGGCTTGTTCGGGCGGAAACTCGGCGACGATCTGCGACAGATTGCGCCACGCGGCGGCCTCTACCTGGACGTAGGTGTCGGCGTTGCCGTAACGGGTGCCGGCCTCGACCATGAAGAAGGCCATCAGCCCGGCGAAGATTTCGGCGATGAAACCCAGCTTGAAGGAAGCCACCAGGTTGTTCTGGATCAGGCTCGCCTGGGTGACGTAGTTGTTGACCGCCAGCACGCAGAGCAGCGAGAACAGGATGCCGCCCGCCAGGATGACCGCGGCCACCGTCCAGGTCGGCAGGTGGATCAGCCAGAGGAACCATCCCCCGGCGCCGGAAATCTCGCCCACCAGATCGGTGATGAAGTCCATCCGTCTCCGTTCCTATCGCGGCGGCCCAGCCGCCCTGGCGGCCGCACGCGCCACCTCGGCGTAGGGCTCGCTGTCCATGCCGGCATAGCCGCCCAGGGGATTGGACAGGACATGAATATACATCAGGATCACCATGACAAGGGCGACGAAGAACCAGCCCATGACCAGCTTGGTGAACAGCGAGGGCAGGCCGGCGAACCAGATGAACAGCAAGGTGGCTCCCAGGGTCAGGTACAGGAAGATCTGCAGCCCCTGGGCCAGGGGAAAGAGCGCGGACTCGATGCGGGCCTCGCGCGCCGCCGCCAGTTCGCGTACCAGCCGGTTGGCAAGGCGCAGATGCAGTTCCTGGCGGGGTGTCGCCACCTCGGTCGCGGTGACCGTGGCCGCCAGCCTGGACAGGGCGTCGGCCGCCGCCTGGGAACGGCCACCTTCCCGCATCTGGCGCCAATCGGCATCGGCGATGGTCTCGGCATAGGCGGCGATGGCCAGGAGCGTGCGGGGGCGTGCCGGCTCCGGCATCGCCTCGGCGGCGCGGGCCAGCAGCCCGAGGCGCGTCGCCTCCTGTTGGATGCGGGCGTTGACGGTGCCGTAGTGCAACCAACTGATGCTGACCCCGAACAGGATGGCCAGAAGAACGATCTTCTGGAACATCGGCATCTTGGTCTGGATCAGGTCATTGTTGTCGGCCAGCTGGCGCTGGGTGGTGTACAGATCGAAGGCCAGGGTGCCCAGCGTATGGACCGCCATCCCGCCCAGGATGAACAAAAGGGTGAGGGGAAGCAGGTCGAGGTTGAGCAGCTTGACCATCATGCGGGGGCTGCGGCCTTCGGGTCCGTCTCGCGTCCGCTATCGGCCAGGATGGCGAAGCGCCGCACCAGCCAGACGATGCGTTCGAACAGGGTGGTGGCGTTGAACAGCACGTCCTGGGCCCCGGGATCGCTGGCGCCTTCGCCGTGCATCAGGGTGCGGCGGATGTTTTCCATCAGGTCGGTCTTGTCGCCGGTCAGGACTTGCAGGAATTCGGCGTCGTCGCGATCTCCCGCCAGTGCGGCCGGCAGGGTGGTGAGGATCAGGTGCAGGGTCTCGGCCAGATGGCCGAACAGCCGATGTTCGATGCCTATCCGCCGCGCGTCGGCCAAGATCCCGGCGAATTGGTGCAGGCTGTCCTGCAGGGATGCCAGCAGGCCGTTGCGGTTCTGCAGGGTGATGACCCGCTCCAGCATCACGCCGTGCAGATTCTGGGTCAGCAGCGACTTGAGGAAGGCGTCGGTGTCGCGCATCACTGCGGAATTGGCATCGCGCAACTCGGCCAGCGGAATGGCCGGGGCGCCTTCGTCCGCTTCCTCGCGCACCGTGGCCAGGTAGCCGGCCAGGAAGCCGACTTGGCGCAGTTGCTCCCGTTCCGCCAGGTCGGCGGCGGTGACCGCGTCCAGCAGGGCGTGTTCCGAGATGTACTTCGGCCGCGACAGGGTCTCATGCACGGTCGGCGGCGCTAGACGGGCCAGCAGCCGCAGCAACGGGTCCTCGAAGGGCCAGGTGAGCAGCAGGGCCACGACCTGCACCAGCAGGTAGACCACCGCCACCTGGAGGCTGAGGCTGTCGCCGACCAGGGCCAGGGTGGACAGGGCCGGCTTGCCGGGCAGGACGTAGTCGAGGAGGAAGAAGGGCAGAACCCCCGCCACCCCCACCACCTTGAGCCCGGCCTGATAGAGCGAAAGCTGCCGGCTGGTGCCGACGATGTTGGCCGACATGAAGGCGACGTTCAGGCAGGACGAGAAGTTGGCTCCCAGCACGATCATGATCGCCTGGTCGATGCTGAGCAGGCCGGACGACACCATGGCCACGGCGATGGCCGAAACCGTCTTGGCCGTCTGGACCACCGGAGTGAGGGCGGCCCCGAGGGCGAAGGCCAGCCAGGGGGAGCCGTGGGCGTAGACCAGGAATTCCCTGAGCCCCTCGACATTGCGCAGCGAGACCGAGGCCTCGCGGATCATCTCCAGGCCCTGGAACAGCAGGGCCACTCCCAGCAGGGCGCCGACCATGTGGCGGAACCGCGGGGACTTGTCGAGATTGAGGAAATAGCAGGAGCCCGCGATGCCCACCAAGGCCAGCACCGCGTCGTGGATATCGACCGTGGCGATGAAGACCAGGACCGAGGTGCCGACGCAGGTCCATGCGATCAACGGCAGGCCCTGGCGCACCTGCATCACGCCGCTGGACACCAGGCCGACGGTGATGAAGGTGACGGCGTTGTTGCTTTGGGTCACCGCGCCGGCCACGGTGCCGATCATGGCGGATAGCCAGCGATTCCCTGTCGCCTTGCGCACGGCGGCGCGCAGCTTGAGACTGGCGAGCTGGGTCAGGCTCGACGTGATGAGCTTGACCCCGATGAAGAACAGCCCCAGGCCGGCGAAGATGGAAATGGCGACGGTCAGCGTCATGCACCGCTCCCGCGGCTATATCGTGCCGTCACCCGCCGGTCACCCGGGCGTCGAGACGGTTGCCGGCGCCAGTTCCACCGCCGCCCCCGCTTCCGCCCCATGGCGCCTTCCGCGCAGCCGTTGTGCCGCCAAAGCCAGGGACAGGGCGGCGGCGACCCCGCCACCGGCCAGGACCGGCCAGGACCCGAGCAGGTGTCCGTAAGCCATCCAGGTGCCGCCACTGGCGACAAACAGCAAATAGGTGAGCGCGGTGGCCGGACGCAGGCCGGTGCCGCCCATCTGCCGCTTCAACTCGATCAGGAGGCCGATGGCGAGCAGAGCCAGGGCGCCGCCCAGCAGCCAGTCGGACAGCTTGAAGCCGGCGAGGCCCGGCTCGCCGGGCGCCGATGCCGTGGCGGGTACGCTGCCCACCCGGCGACTGACGCCCATCACCTTACGGTCGACCTTCTGGATGGCGCGCATGAGGGCGCTGCCTTCCTCGCTGAGCGCGCTCACCTTGGGCGAGACGCTGAAGGCCACCTTGGGCAGGGGCAGAAGCTGGACCTTCAGTTCGGAAACCAGGAATTCGTCGCCGCTGTTGATGGCCATCACGGTGCCGACGATGGTGCGCTGGACTTCCGTATACAAGCCGGGATCGCGGATCTTGGACTTTTCCAGGCTGGCGTCGAGAAAATCGATGTCCGCCGCCGACAGTTCGCGGATCATGGCGAACTTGAAGGCGATGGTGGGGATGATGCCCACCTGGGTATCGATCTCCTTCAGCTTGTAGCCGGCGATATTCAGCAGCTTGAACAACTCCGCCTTATCTTCTTCCGATACCGAGCGGGCCAGATGGCTCGGGGGCGGCGGGGCGATGACCGAAAGCCCCGACTTGACCATGCCCCAGGTCCAGCCGACGGCGGCCAGGGCGCCGTCGAAGGCGGTGACCGCCAGGTTCGGCCGGTCCTGAATCAGGTCGGTGGGAATCCTCGAAGCCGCGGCCGGTTCGGCCGCCTTGGCCGATGGCCCTGTCAGGAGGGCGACGAGGGCGAAAAGCGAGACGAACGTCCGGACCTTCATGGGATGGCTCCTTGGGGCTGTCGGCGCGGTCATCGTTCGAACCGGGCCAGGCGCAGGCTGGCGTCGCGGACGGCGATGCGTTCGTCCTCCGGCATCGGGACCACCCCCAGCGGTATCAGGTATCCTTTGGTCCCGACCGTGGCGTCCCGGGTCATCTCGGTAATCAACTCGCGCAGGCCGCCGACCAGGCCCTTGCCCGTGTAATCCTTCACGTGGGCCTTCTTGACGTAGTAGTAGAGGGGGCGGACGAATTCGTATTCGCGGTTGGCCACCGTCTCGCGGCTGGGGATAACCCCTTCGAAGGCCACGATCTTGGCGATGTCCGACAGTTCCGTCGCATGGCGCAGCGACATGGTGGCGATGGTGCCCGGGGGCGCCTTCGACAGGGCGGCGCGCATGTTATCCAGGAAGGGCACGCCGACTTCGACGACCCGGCCGTCGCGCCGCAGCGTGGTGCATTGGCGGACGCGTTCGGCGGCCTCGAAGATTCCTTTGAGTTCCGAGATGTTGCGGCAGGCGCCCTGCAGGACACGATCATTGAAGAAGCTGCGTGCGCCCAAGGTGCGGACCGGCAGGATGGCGCGGATCTCGGTCTTGGGCAGCTTGGAATCGACGTCGCTCCACAGCTTGTGGGTGTTGGGCACGAATTCGTCGTTCTGCGGCAGTTCGTGGGCCAGGGCGTGGAACACCGCGTCCATGGTCAGAGGCAGGTCCTTGTCGTCCTTGCGCTGCACCAGCACCACCGCCTCATAGCCGACCAGGATCTCGATGATGTCGGTGACGCCGTTCTTCTGGCAACGTTCGAACTCGAAGACCCGCATGCGGCGCGAAACGGCCACGACATCCGGGGTGTCGAGTCCCTCGCCGCTGCAGAAGGCTTGCATGCCTTCGGTGGTGCCGGTCTTCAGGATGCGGGCGGGAGGCAGGCTGGCGTTGGCTGCCACCCGTTCGGCCATCGCTTCGCTGAAGGGCGCCATCAAGGTCGATCCCGTGATTACCATCTCGGTCCGCGGCCCGACCGGCGGCGGCGTCTCCGTCGCCTTGACCGCCGGCCCGGCGGCGGCCAATTCATCGCTCGCCACCAGTGCGAGAACGGCCCACAAGCACCTGGCAAAACGCTTCATGTGATCCCCCAGTTGATGGCGAGGTCCGGAAAATATCCCGTCCCGTCAAGATCCTACACGAATTTCCGTCCCGCGGAAGGCCGATCTCACCGGCCGGTCCGTGGCGCGAACGCGAACTCGGGGCGTTCTGGACTCGAGATGGAAACCCTGAGGATGGAATGCAATGGCGAGACCTTGCGGACGGGTAAGGAAATCGGAGAATCGGTCTCGAAGTAGCGGTCGTAAGCCATCAGGACGGCAGGGGTCAGGGCTTGGCCGACGGCGCAGAAGGAAGCGAAGACGACCCCCACCAGCGAGATGTAGAGCACCGCCTGGTTGGCGGGAAAGACCAGTCCGCCGGCGATCACGTTGATGACGTTCGTCCCGTCGGCAGCCATGGCGATGCCCATGCCGGCCGTACCGGCCGCCAGGCAGCCGATGCTTTGCTTTTCCCCGTCGCTTAAGCTGCCGCCGGGCCTGGAGATCGGCGGGCGCGGAACGATCCGGCCGTAGGGCGCCGGTTCGCCGTCTTCCGCGACCGGGGCCTCGGTGGTGGTGCGGAAGATCGCCGGCCGGGATGGGATGGCGGAGACCGATGCGGTGCGCAGATCGGCGCGGAACATGGCGTAATGGGAAGGGGCCATGTCGGCTGCCCCGGCCGCGGCCGCGCCCGAAATCCAGCCGGCGAAGCTCAATGACCAGAAAACTCCGCGCATGGCGCTCCACTCCCGTTAACCATAGCAGAGCCCCATATTGCCATTCCGGTCGTTCGCGGCCAAGCGGACTCTGGTCGGTCAGGCCCAGGGTTTCTTGATTTTGACCAGGTACCGCTTCTGGACCTGTCCGCTGAGCCGGGTGGCGATATGGGGCCAGGCGAGGCCGATGCCGAAAAACGTAGCCACGCAAAGCAGGGCGATCAACTCGACCACGATGCGACTGCGCGAGCTCTCGGGAAGCAGGTCGAGGATTTCGACCGCTGCCAGGATGCCGATCAGAGCGCCGGCACCCACGCCCCAGATGCCCAGGGAGGCCAGGACCACCCAGACCATGAATACGTAAACGATGAACAGGGCCACGCTCACCACGGCCTTCAACATGATGTCACCGCCTTCCGGCTCGCTCACCCAATGCCAGAACGAGTAGTGGAAGGGGTTGTAGGTCAGGAACACCACGAAGACGCTGGACAGCCAGCGCAGGAGAAACTGGGGAAGGGTGAAGGGGGGCGTGGCGGCCATGGCGGCGGGGATGTTCCGGAGGGCGGCGGGCCAGGCCAGAATAGCCAGCCGGCCAGTCGGCTCCAAGGACAATCGCAATTCGCCGAATCGGGAGTTTCGCCACACCCGGCGATGCGCTATCCTCGCGACCCGATCGGAACGAGGATGCCGCTATTCATGAGGCAAGGCTCTGAAATTCCAGTATTTATGACGAGAGCGGCGCTCTTCGTGGCGCTCGCGGCGGTGTTTTTCGCCGATCCGGCAGGGGCAGCGGATGGTTCGGCCGACTCCGAACGGCCTGTCAAGTCTTTTTCGCGTGCTCGCTTCAACGCCGAACTGGAGCAGGCCGCCATCGAGGCGGCACCGGCTTCCGTTTCGGCCAAGGCGCGGGAGAGCCAATCCTTACGCTTCGATACCGGCGACCTGATGCGGCAGGCGGAGGAAGGCTGGACCCGCATCAAGGCCGCCGTTCGCGACAGGCTGCGCGTTCCTGCCATCGAAAGGGCGCGCGCCCTGGGAGAGTTGCCGGCGACCGCCGTGGCGGAGGAGGGGGAATTCAACGACCGCCTGTTCCGTCTGCCGCCCGACGAGGAATACAGCGCCCTTGAAGACCCGATGGAGTCCCTGAACCGGCAGATCCATGCCTTCAACATGGGCTTGATCGACAATCTTTTCGAGCCGGTCGCCGACTTCTATTACGCCCAGACCACGCGGCCGACCCAGATCGGCGTCTCCAATTTCTTCAGCAACCTGCGCGAACCGATCACCATCGGCAGCGCCCTGTTGCAGGGCGACTTCGACGATGCCGGGGCTTCGACGGCCCGCTTTCTCATCAACAGCACCTACGGCATTCTGGGGATCTACGATCGTGCGGCTGAATTGGGCTATCCGCGCAAGGTCCGCACTCTCGACGAGACCTTCTGCAGCTACGGCGTCGCTTCGGGGCCCTATTTCGTGATGCCGGTCTTCGGGCCATCGACGGCCCGCGACACCACGGCCCGCCTGACCACCATGTTCGGCCAGTACCTGGTGCTCGGGCTCTATGTGATCCCCTACCGGGTGTTCGACACCGCGTCCCAGTACTTCGACGTTCGCGAACGCATGCAGTTCATCAACACCCTGGCCGTCGATTCCTATTCCCGCTATAGATCGGTCTACGCGCAGGTGACCCAGTTGTCCTGTGAACACCAGCCGGAAATCGAGAAAGAGATGTTCACCCGCTGAAGGAACGAGAACGCGCCGTGGCATCCCCCCCGCTGTTCAGCTACCCCAATCTGGTGATCCGGTGGGCGGCCGCGCTGTTCCTCGTCTTCGCCACCTACAATCCGAGCGGCAATTCCTACTACCACTGGCTGGTCGATCCCGACGATGGCCGGTGGTCGCTCAAAGCCCTGGTCGGCCTGACCCTGGCGATTGCGCATCTCACCTTCGTTTTCGCTACCTTGCGCGCCATCGGGGTGACCGGGATGCTGACCACCGCCGCCCTGTTCGCCACCGTCGTCTGGGCCCTGATGGACCACGGCTACCTGCTCAGCATCGGGTTTTGGACCTGGGTGACGATCATCCTGGGGCTGGTCGGCAGTCTGCTGGCCGTTGGCGTGTCATGGTCGCACATCCGCGCCCGCCTGGCCGGCCAGATCGATTCCAACGACGTGACGTTGTAGCTATTCGCCCGCCAGGATGCGTTCGACCAACTGCTGGACGGTCGGGATGAAACCGTCCCGGTACAGAGGGTCGGTGGCGAAGCGGTAGGCGTTGTGGCCCGAGAACATCAGGTTGTTGTCGATGTCGCCCCCGTGGGCGATGCTCTGCAGGGTCTTCTGGATGCAGAAGCTGCGGGGATCGGCGGGCTTGCCGGTCGAGCCATCTTCCGACTGCGACCAGTTGCTGAACCGGCAGGCCGACAAGCAACCCATGCAGTCCTGCTGCGCCTTCAGGATGCGTGTCGCCTTGTCCGGGGCAACGAAGATCAAAGTGGAATCCGGAGTCCGCATGGCATCCGTGAAGCCGGCCGCCATCCACGACTTGGCCCGATCGACGTCCTGCGGTTCCAGGAAGACTTGACGGCCACGGGCCCCGATGGGCAGGGCTTCGGTGAGCACGCCTTCCGGTTCGCGGGCGTAGGGCACCTGACGGGCATTGCGTTCCTCCAGCTCGCGCAGGAAGGCGTTGCGCACCGCCGACGAATAGAAGCCGGTGGGACTAAAGCGGTTCAGCGACACGTCACCCGGCTTCAGGTTGAGCAGGACCCGCTTCCAGGCCTCGCAGATGGGGCTTTCCCGGGTCAACAGGGGGCGAGTACCGAATTGGAAGGCGACGGGCCCCAGGTCGGGATTGTCGATCCAGTCCTCCCACTCCTTCAGGCTCCAGACACCGCCGGCCATGAAGATGGGAATGGCGTCCAGCCCGAATTCGCGCATGGTGGCGCGCAGTTCGACCACCCGTGCGAAGGGCGGCTCCGGCCTGCGCGGGTCCTCGGAATTCGACAGGCCGTTATGTCCGCCCGCCAACCAGGGGTCTTCGTAGACCACGCCGCCCAAGAATTCCCGGTGCTTGTGGTAGGACCGCTTCCAAAGCGCCTTCAAGGCGCGGGCGGAGGAAACGATGGGGTAGTAATAGACGCCATACCGGCTGACGATCTCGGATACCCGGTAGGGCATGCCGGCGCCACAGGTGACCCCGTGCACCAAGCCCTTGGCGCCTTCAAGGACTCCCTCCAGCACCCGTTCGGTACCGCCGGCTTCCCAAAGCACGTTGAGATGCAGACGCCCCCGGCCTTGCGAGACGTCGTGGGCGATGCGGGCCTGGGCGATGCCGCCCCGGACGGCGTAGGCGATCAGCTCCTCGAAGCGGTCGCGGCGGGTCTTGCCCGAATAGGTCTGGGGGATGACGTTGCCGTCTTCGTCGTAGGAATCGGCGTTGACCGCCGAAAAGGTGCCGACGCAGCCGGCGGCGGCGAAAGCGCCGGCACTGCGCCCGTTGGAAACGGCGACGCCCTTGCCCCCTTCGACGATGGGCCAGACCTCGCTCCCCGAGATCAGGATCGGCTTTACCGGCTTCACGCCCATTCTCCACGCCGGCCGCCCCCGAGGCGGCCTTCCATTCGGATATATATGGAGGCGCGAGCCGAAAGACGACTCGCGCCCCCCATTTTTCAAATCAGTCGTCGTGGTCCTTGCGGCGCTTCTGGACCTTGTCGGAGATGTCTTCCCCGGTCTCCTGGTCCACGCAGCGCATGCTGAGCTTGATCTTGCCGCGGTCGTCGATGCCGATCAGCTTGACCTTGACCTGATCGCCCTCGTTGACCACATCGGTCACCTTGCCGACCCGGTCGGCGGCCAGTTCGCTGATGTGAACCAGGCCGTCGCGCGAGCCCATGAAGTTCACGAAGGCACCGAAGTCGACGACCTTGACCACCTTGCCCTTGTAGATCACGCCGATCTCGGGTTCGGCCACGATGTTGCGGATCCACTCGATGGCCGCGTCGGCGGCGCTCTGGTCGACCGCCGCCACCTTGATGGTGCCGTCGTCCTCGATATCGATCTTGGCTCCGGTGACCTCGCAGATTTCGCGGATCACCTTGCCGCCCGGTCCGATCACTTCGCGGATCTTGTCCTTGTTGATGTGCAGGGTGGTGATGCGCGGGGCGTTCTTGCTCACTTCCTTGCGGCCCGAGGTGATGGCCTTGGCCATTTCACCCAGGATGTGCATGCGCCCGTCCTTGGCCTGGGCGAGCGCGATCTTCATGATTTCCTCGGTGATCGAGGTAATCTTGATGTCCATCTGCAACGAGGTGATGCCCTTATCGGAACCCGCCACCTTGAAGTCCATGTCGCCCAGGTGGTCCTCGTCGCCGATAATGTCGGACAGCACGGCGAAGCCGTCATCCTCCTTGAGCAGGCCCATGGCAATGCCCGCCACCGGACGGACCAGCGGCACGCCGGCGTCCATCAGTGCCAGAGAGGTACCGCAAACGGTCGCCATGGAGGACGATCCGTTGGACTCGGTGATCTCGGACACCGTGCGCATGGTGTAGGGGAAATCTTCCTTCTTCGGCAGGACCGGGTGGATGGCGCGCCAAGCCAACTTGCCGTGGCCCACCTCGCGCCGGCCGGTGAAGCCGATGCGCCCGGTCTCGCCGACCGAGTACGGGGGGAAGTTGTAATGCAGCATGAAGTTTTCGCGGTACTCGCCAGCCAGGGCGTCGATGATCTGCTCGTCCTGCCCGGTACCCAGCGTGGAGGTGACCAGGGCCTGGGTTTCGCCGCGGGTGAAGAGTGCGCTGCCATGGGCGCGCGGCAGGACGCCGACTTCCACGGCGATCGGACGGATCGTCTTGGTGTCGCGGCCGTCGATACGGTAGCCGGTCTCCAGGACCGACCGACGCACCACGTCGGACTCCAGATCCTTGAGGATGCCGCCGAGATTGTCGGCGACCAGGGCCGCATCGAAGGCTCCGGACGCGTTCAGGTCGGCGGTGACCTTCTGCTTGACGGCCGCCACCTTGTCCTGGCGGGCCAGCTTGACGGTCTCCTTGTAGGCGGCGCGCAGGCCCGCCTCCGCCAGTTCGCGCACCTTGGCCGCGAGGGCATCGTAACCGGCCGGGGACTCGGGCAGCGGGCGGGGCTCCTTGGCGCAAAGCTCGGCCAGATCGATGATGGCGTCGATCACCGGCTGGAAGGAGCGGTGGCCGAACATCACGGCGCCCAGCATGACATCCTCGGACAGCTCCTTGGCTTCCGATTCCACCATCAGAACGCCTTCGCGGGTACCGGCGACCACCAGATCCAGGGCCGACAGGTTCAGTTCGTCGATCTGCGGATTGAGGACATACTGGCCGTCGATGTAGCCGACACGGGCCGCGCCGATGGGCCCAAGGAAGGGCAGGCCGGAAATGGTCAGGGCTGCCGAGGTGCCGACCATGGCGGCGATGTCGGGATCGTTTTCCATGTCATGGCTGAGCACGGTGCAGATCACCTGGGTCTCGCAGGCGAAACCGTCGGCGAACAGGGGGCGGATCGGCCGGTCGATCAGACGCGAGGCCAGGATTTCACGCTCGGACGGCCGGCCCTCGCGCTTGAAGAAGCCGCCGGGGATCTTTCCCGCGGCGAAGCTCTTTTCCTGGTAATTGACCGATAGGGGGAAGAAATCGATGCCCGGCCGAGGAGCCTTGTCGCCGACCACGGTGCAAAGGACCTTGGTCTCGCCGTAGGTCACCATGACGGCGCCATCGGCCTGGCGGGCGATCTTGCCGGTCTCGAAGACCAGCTTGCGACCGCCCCAGTCGATCTCTTTCCTGAATTCCTTGAACATGTCTCTTTTACCTTCCTACCTGCACGGGACAACGGATAAGGCGGCTTCCGGGGCTTCGTGCCCCGCCGCGCGCCGTCCCGCTGGATGCCCCTTCGGCATCCCTGACCAGAGAAAACTAGCGGCGCAAGCCGAGCCGCTGGACGATCCCCTCGTAACGCTTGACCTCCTTGTCGCGGAGGTAGTCGAGGAGACGACGCCGCTGGCCGACCATCATCAGCAGGCCGCGACGGGAATGGAAATCCTTCTTGTGGGTCTTGAGGTGCTCGGTCAGGTTCGAGATGCGCTCCGACAGGATCGCGATCTGCACTTCCGGCGAGCCGGTGTCGCCTTCCTTGGCGGCGAAATCCTTGATGACTTGGGTCTTGCGTTCGGCAGTAATCGACATCGTCTACTCCATGATCTCGAGGTTCAACACACGCAGGGGACGGATTTCCCCACCCTTGATGGAGGCGATGGCGACCAGGCGATCCCCGGACATGGCACGGAGAATATCGCCCTGCACCACTTTTCTGCCGGAGAGTCTGGCCAGCACGGGCAGCGCCGGAAGGGGCTGGCCGTGGTGGAGACGCCGAGCCTCCGCTTCCGTCAGGGCCAGCGCCGGGATGTCGGCCAGCGCGGTCTCGACCGGAAGCAATAGGTCAAGAGGGGGCGCAATATGCCCCAGCTCAAGTAACTTATCCAGGGAAATCGCGACGCCTTCCGCGAAGGGGCCGACCTTGATCCGCCGCAGCGCCGCCACATAGCCCACCGTTCCCAGGGCCAAGGCCAAATCACGGGCCAGACTGCGCATGTAGGCGCCCTTGCCGGAATGGACTTCGAATTCCGCATGGTCGGTATCGTGCTGGGCGATCAGCGCCAGGCGATCGATGCGCACGATACGCGGTTCCAGTTCCACCGGCTGGTCGGCGCGCGCCAAGTCGTAGGCTCGTTTCCCATCCACCTTGATGGCCGAGAAGGCGGGGGGAACCTGCTCGATTTCGCCGACGAATGTGGGAAGAATGGCTTCGATGGCCTCGCGGGTCGGGCGGACATCGCTGGTGGCGGTTACCTTGCCCTCTGCATCCTCGGTATCGCGGGCCTCGCCCCAACGGACGGTGAAGCGGTAGGTCTTGGCCCCGTCCATCACGAAGGACACAGTCTTCGTCGCCTCGCCGAAAGCCAGGGGCAGTAGCCCGGTGGCCAGAGGGTCCAGGGTGCCGCCGTGGCCGACCTTGGCGGCGTCGAACAGGCGACGCGCCTTGACTACCACGTCGTTCGACGTGACGCCCACCGGCTTGTCGACCACCAGCCAGCCGTTGATCGCCCGGCCCCGCCGCTTACGTCCCATGATCGTCCTCGTCGTCGCGCGACGCCAGATCGCGGGCGACCGCCGGGTCCTTGAGTAGGCGGTCGATGCGGCCGGCCTCGTCGAAGGTCGCGTCGGCCTTGAAACTCAGGTGGGGAGCGAAGCGCAGCTTGACCTCGGCGGCCAAACGGCGGCGCAGGAAGGGGCTGGCCCGGTTGAGCGCCGCGACGACGTCCTCCAGGTCTTCCCCGCCCAGGGACATGACGAATGCCGTGGCGTTGCGCAGGTCCGGGCTGATCGCAACCTCGGTCACGGTGACCGGTTTGCCGTGCAGGCCCGGGTCGCGGACTTCCCCGCGCTCCAGAATCCAGGCGAGAGCGTGGCGCAATTCCTCGCCTACTCGCAGTTGCCGCTGGCTGGACATGGTGTCGACTCCGGAAGGGGCGGGCGAGCCTAAAGCTCGCGCGCCACCTCCTCGACCTCGAAGCATTCGATGACATCGCCAACCTGGATGTCGTGATAGTTGGCCAGGGCCATGCCGCAGTCGTAGCCTTCCTTGACCTCGCGGGCGTCGTCCTTGAAGCGCTTGAGCTGCGACAGGGCGCCTTCGTGGATGACCACGTTGTCACGCAGCAGGCGGACCTTGGCGCCTCGCTTGACCACGCCCTGGGTGACCATGCAACCCGCCACCTTGCCGACCTTGGAGATGTTGAACACCTCGCGGATTTCGGCGTAGCCCAGGAAGTTCTCGCGCAACGACGGCGCCAGCATACCCGACAGGGCCTTTCTCAGGTCGTCGGTCAGGTTGTAGATGATCGAGTAGTAACGGATGTCCACGCCGTCCCGGTTCGCCATCTCGCGGGCCTGGGGGTTGGCGCGCACGTTGAAGCCGATGATCAGGGCCTGGGAGGCCCGCGCCAGGGTGACGTCGGACTCGTTGATGCCGCCGACGCCGGAATGCAGCACCTGGACCTTGACCTCTTCGGTGGCCAACTGCTCGATGGCGCCGCAGATGGCTTCAACCGAGCCATGCACATCGCCCTTGACGACCACCGGCAGGACCTTGGCCTGGCCGTCCTGGATACGCGACAGCATCTGCTCGAGCGAGCCGCGCGCGCCTGCCGCGGCGCGGGCTTCGCGAGCCTTGCGCTGGCGGAACTCGGCGACCTCGCGGGCCTTGTTCTCGTTCTCGGCGACGATGAAGTCGTCGCCGGCGGCGGGCGTCCCGTTGAGGCCCAGGATCTCGACCGGCATGCCGGGCTGGGCTTCATCCACCTTCTCGCCGCGCGAGTCCGAGAGGGCGCGCACGCGGCCCCATTCGGAGCCGGCGACGAACACGTCGCCGACGCGTAGCGTTCCCTTCTGCACCAGAACCGTGGCGACCGAGCCGCGGCCCCGTTCCATCTTGGCCTCGACGATGACGCCCTGGGCCAGGCGGTTGGGATTGGCTTTGAGGTCCAGAACCTCGGCCTGCAGCAGGATGGCTTCCTCCAGCTTGTCCAGGTTCAACCGCGCCTTGGCGGAAACCTCGATGGACTGGGTGTCGCCGCCCATGTCCTCGACCACGATCTCGTGGCTGAGCAGTTCGGTGCGGACCCGCTGGGGATTGGCGTCCGGCTTGTCCATCTTGTTGATGGCGACGATGATCGGCACCCCGGCGGCCTTGGCGTGGTGGATGGCCTCGATGGTCTGCGGCATGACGCCATCGTCGGCCGCCACCACCAGGACCACGATGTCGGTCACCTTGGCGCCGCGGGCGCGCATCTCGGTGAAGGCCGCGTGGCCCGGCGTGTCGACGAACGTGATCTTCGCGCCGTTCGCCAGGGCAACTTGGTAGGCGCCGATATGTTGGGTGATGCCACCGGCTTCGCCCGACACCACATCCGTCGCGCGGAGGGCGTCCAGCAGCGATGTCTTGCCGTGGTCGACGTGGCCCATGACGGTGACCACGGGCGGGCGGGACATCAGGGTCTCGTCGTGATCGGTGCCGCCTTCCAGGCCGATTTCCACGTCCGACTCGCTGACCCGGCGCACGGTATGGCCGAATTCGCCAGCTACCAGTTCGGCGGTGTCGGCGTCGATGACCTGATTGATGGTGGCCATGACGCCCATCTTCATCAGGATCTTGATGACCGCGGCACCGCGTTCGGCCATGCGGCTGGCCAACTCCTGGACGGTGATGACCTCGGGCAGGACGACTTCGCGCACGATCTTCACCGTTTCGATTTGCTGTTTGCCCGCCTTCTTTTTTTCCTTCTCGCGGGCTCGGCGAACCGAAGCCAGGGAACGTTGGCGTTCGCCGGCCTCTCCATCCTCCGAAACGTTCTGGATGCTCAGACGTCCCGAACTGCGGCGGGCCTCGTCGTCGATGCGCCGTACCACGGGGGCGCGACGGTGCTCGGGACGGGCGGCGCTGCCGGGGCTGCGCCTGGGACCGCGACTGTCGTCTTCCTCCTCGGCATCGGCCGGGCGGACGTGGGGCTTGGCGGCGGGAGCGGCGGCCGGGGCCTTGCCGTCCTCGCGCGGGGCCGGGGCGTCGTCCGGCTTGCGGCGCTTGTCTTCTTCCTCGACGTTGCGGCGCCGGGTCTCGTCCTCGGACTGGCGACGGACTTCCTCTTCCTCGACGGACTTGCGGCGATCTTCCTCTTCACGCGCTTGGCGTTCTTCCTCAAGGGAGGGCAGTCCGGCCTCGGCGCGGCGGCGGCGCTCTTCCTCCTCGGCGAGGCGGCGGCGAGTCTCTTCCTCCTCG
Organism: Magnetospirillum sp. WYHS-4; assembly: GCA_039908345.1. Lineage (NCBI taxonomy): Bacteria > Pseudomonadati > Pseudomonadota > Alphaproteobacteria > Rhodospirillales > Rhodospirillaceae > Magnetospirillum > Magnetospirillum sp. WYHS-4. Next base: position 57,964 of record JAMOBD010000003.1, on the reverse strand, counting down.
GCCAACTTCAGCGCCCGCATGCGGGCCGCCTTCTCGTGGGAGGTGAGGTGGGGCTCGATGACCTCGGGGGCCTCGGGCGGCGGCGGCGGGGCTTCCATGGTCAATTCGGGGACCACCTTGACCTCGGCCATATGTCCGCTGGCGTCCTGGGCGAAGGTCCGCTTCTTGCGTACCTCGACCTGCACCATCTTCGAGCGGCCATGCGAGAAGCTCTGCTTGACCGAGCCGGACTCGACCGTCTTCTTCAGCTCGAGCTTGCCGGACTTGCCCAAGGTGAGAGGCTTCTTGTCTTGATCCATCATATCGGTCATCGCTTACCCGTCGACAAATGGCGCGTTGGCGCCTTGAATTTCCTTGCGAATTCCAGCCAGGCGGCCTGCTTCGCGGAGCAGGCTTTCGGCCAGACGTCCAGGAGCGACCGCCACATGGACGATATACTCCCGCCCTAACGCGCGGCCCAGTTCGGCCGCTCGCAGCACCTCGATCCGCGGCAATCCCCGTGCCGCGGATTCCAGCTTGGCCCGGCCGTCTGCCGCCCCATCGGCGGCCTCGACCAGCAAGCCGGCCTCGCCCTTGCCCAGGGCTTCCCGGACCTTGTCGAACCCGGCCACCAGTTGGCCGGCCCGACGGGCCAAGCCCAGAAGGTTTTCGCAGCGTCCGAGCAACAAGTCCTCCACCTGGTCGGAAAGTCCGGGCGGAATCTTGACGCTCGCCTGCGCGGCCTTGGCGAACAGGCCCTTCTTACAAGCCGTATCTATCATATCGCGCGTCGCGCTACACCACAAACCGCGACCGGGCAGTCGTTCGTCCACATCCGGAACGATCGCGCCGCCGGGGTCGACGACGAACCGAACCAGTTCGGCCTTGGGCCGGACCGTCCGGGTGGCGATGCAGCGCCGGAACGGGCTCTTGCCGGTCGGTTCCTCGTCCATCACGGGCTTCAGGCCTTGCCCTCCTCCTCCTCTTCCGCGAACCAGTGGGCGCGGGCGGCCATGATGATGGCGTTGGCCTTGTCCTCGGTAAGCGAACCCGGGGGAGAGAATTCCAGCAGTTCGTCGCCGGCCAGGTCGGCCAGGTCGTCGCGGGTCTTCACACCCTTCTCGCCCAGGGCCACCAGGATGCTGGGGGTCAGGCCGTCGATTTCGGCGAGATCGTCGGCCACACCCAGTTCCTTGCGCCGCGACGTGTATTCCTCGTCGCGGCGGGCCAGGAAGTTGCGGGCGCGGTTCTGCAGTTCGCCGCCGATGTCCTCGTCGAATCCTTCGATGCCGGCCAGTTCCTCGATGGGCACCAGGGCCACTTCCTCGACCGAGGAGAAGCCTTCGGTGACCAGCAGGTGGGCGATCACGTCGTCCACGTCGAGGGCATCGATGAACATCTGCGAGCGGTTGCGGAATTCCTCCTGCCGTTTGGTGCTTTCCTCGGCTTCGGTGAGGATGTCGATGTCCCAGGTGGAAAGTTGCGAGGCCAGGCGCACGTTCTGGCCGCGGCGGCCGATGGCCAAGCTCAGCTGGTCGTCGGGGACCACCACTTCGATGCGGTGGGTCTCCTCGTCCAGAACCACCTTGGCGACTTCGGCCGGTGCCAATGCGTTGACGATGAAGGTGGCCGGATCGGGCGACCACTGGATGATGTCGATTTTCTCGCCCTGCAGTTCGCCTACCACGGCCTGGACGCGCGAGCCGCGCATGCCGATGCAGGGGCCGACGGGATCGATGCTGGAATCGTGGGACATGACGGCCATCTTGGCGCGCGAGCCCGGATCGCGGGCCACCGCCATGATCTCGATGATGCCGTCGTAGATTTCTGGCACTTCCTGGACGAACAGCTTGGCCATGAAATCGGGATGGGTGCGCGACATGAAGATCTGCGGCCCGCGGGTCTCTTGGCGCACGTCGAGGATCAGGGCGCGCACCCGGTCGCCGGGGTTGAAGTGCTCGCGGGGGATGGTCTCGTCGCGGCGCAGCAGGGCCTCGCCACGGCCGAGGTCGATGATGACGTTGCCGAACTCGATGCGCTTGACCAGGCCGTTGACCACCTCGCCGACGCGATCCTTGAACTCGTCGTACTGGCGCTTGCGCTCGACTTCCCGGACCTTCTGCACGATCACCTGCTTGGCGGTCTGGGCGGCGATGCGGCCGAAGTCGATGGGCGGCAACGGATCGATCAGGAATTCGCCGACCTGGACGTCCGGCTTGAGGCGCTGGGCCTCTTCCAGCGTGAGTTGGGCCGCCTCGTTCTCGACCGTCTCCACCACTTCAGTGTAGCGGGCCAGCGAGATTTCGCCGGTCTTGCGGTCGATGTGGGCGCGGATGTCGTTCTCGTGGCCGTATTTGTTGCGGCCAGCCTTCTGGATGGCCTGTTCCATGGCCTCCAGAACCTCGTGGGGCTCGATGCTCTTGTCGCGGGCGACCTGCTCGGCGACCTGCAAAAGCTCGGGGCGGGCGTGAACGGCGTCAGTTGCCATGATCGTTCTGTCCTTCGGTTTCCTGCTTCTCCCGGTGCATGGCCAGAAGCTCATCTGTCAGCACCAGCTTGGCCCGCTGGATGTCGGCGAGCGGCAGGACCACTTCGGCTCCTTCCGCCAGCATCCGTAGCCCGTCGCCGGTCAAACCCAGCAGCCGGCCGCGAAAACGCCGCCGTCCGTCCAGCGGACGGACAAGTTCCACCTTCGCCTCCTGGCCGACGAAGCGTTCGAAATCGCCGGGGCGGGTGAGTGGCCGGTCGATACCCGGCGAACTTACCTCCAGGGTATAGGCATCGCGGATCGGGTCCTCGACATCGAGGATGGCCGACACCGCGCGGCTTACCCGGGCGCAGTCGTCCACGGTGGGCGGCTGGCCGTCGGGGTGCTCGATCATGATCTGCAGCACCACCCGCCGCTGCCCCGAGGTCTGGATTCGCACCACCGTGAAGCCCAAGTCTTCGACGGTGGGGCCGACCAATTCCCCGATGCGGCCCTCCAAAGGGCTATCCATGTTCGTCCTGCACTATCTCGGCGTCGCACGCTTCGTCTTCCGGTGTCGACCCCGAAAAACAAAAGGCGGGCCATTGGCCCACCTTATCGGTTTCGGCCTCGGCCGGCTGGATGGCCGACCGGTTCGCCGGAAGAGGCGAAGTTCCTTGGGCCTACGTATAGTGCGCGCGGACCGGCAAGACAAGCGGTTTCGTCAGGATTTGAGCAACCGGCCCGTGAACCAGCGCAGCAGGGCGAACAGCAGGAAAAAGTCGACTGTCAGGATCAACAAGGTCATGTCGCGCGACCGGTTGGGGCCGCCGCATTGTCCGGCGAACTGCCAGATATCGGCCGTTATGCCGAGGGTCAGGACTAAGGCCGTCGCCATGGCCAAGCTGTAGAGCGCCTGGATGCCCAATCCCCGCGGCGCCGATTTCCACTGCGAGATCAGGAGCAACAGCAGCAACGCCCCGGCAATGCTGTCCCGCATGTCGAAGCAGCCCTCCGACAGAGCCATCGCCACCGCCGTTCCCGTCGCGCCCGCGACCAGGACAGTCGTCGTTTCGTTGCCGTCGTTCGCCATGCTGTCTTCTCCGTCGGTTCCGCCGCGGCGGGATCATACTCTTTCCGGAACGCGACGCATCCGACATCGGAGCGCCCCGCGATTCGATCTCGTCACAAGCCGCTAGTTCCTTCCCATACGGAACCGCGCCCATTCTCTGGCCTGTGTCCGTTCATATTCGCGGTTGCCCGCCAGCGGTGGAACGGTCAACTTGGCCTTGACGTGCGCAGGCACGTAGATCGCCGGGTCATTGGCGATGGCGGGATTTAGTCTTTCCCGCGATGCCGGAACGGCGTTGGCGTATCCGGTTTCGTTGCTGATTTCGGCAATGATATCGGGCCGGAGGATGAAATTCACGAAGGCATGCGCGGCATCCGGATGCGGGGCATCGGCGGGAACGGCCATCACGTCGATGCCGAAAAGCCCCCCTTCCCTGGGAATGACGACGACGATGTCTTGGGGGGGCGTGTTTTTCCGGCCCTTTTCCCGCGCCTGCACCAAATCGCCGACATATCCATGCGCGACACAGATCGAACCTTGGGCGAGATCGTCGATGTAGGTCTGTGCTCCTATCTGGTAGAATGGCCGCAAGGACTTCAAGGATTGCATGGCGGTCCGCATGGACGTGATCGACTGCCGGCCCGCATCTTCCCCCTTGTATATGAGAAAGGCCGACAATGTCTCGACCGGCGTATCCCGTATGCTGACGCCGCATTCCTTGAACTGGCCCAACACCACGGGGTCGAATAGCATGGCCCAGGAATCGCGGGGGGCGTCCGGCATCGCCCTGCCGACCAGATCGACGTTATAACCGAAACCCGATGCGTACATCATATAGGGAACGGCGAAACGGTTGCCGGGATCAGATTTCTCGAGCGACGTCATGATTTCCCTGTCCAATCCCTTGGCATTTGGAATCTTGGAGAAATCGAGCTTCTGGAAGAGGCCGGCCTTGACCTGCCGGGCGAAGAACGGCGTAGCCGAGGGAAAGACAACGTCAAAACCGGTGCGCCCGCTCAACAGCTTGGCCTCCAGTTCATCGTTCTCGCTAAATGTGCTGTAACTGACGTTTATTCCTGTTTCGCGAGTGAATTTTTCAAGAACCGCAGGAGCGATGTAATCCGGCCAATTGTGGACCGCTACTTGGCGGTCGCCTTGCGTTTCCGCCGCCCTGGCGGGCGGAGAACCACCCACCGCCAGAGCGAAGAACAACCCTGCGGCGAAACTCCGAATTCCATGAAGAAAACGTGGCGGCATGCCGCCTCCTGTGCCGGTCGACGGGAATTCTCCGATGCCATGCCCGATAAAGTCAACGACGGATTTTCAGGATATTGGTGTTACCGGTTGGCTCGACGGAACATGGAATTTCTGTTTGGTGCGACTCCGGACGTCGCCTTCCACCATGGATCACTCTCGTGTCAGGTTTTTCTTGCCAAGCCATGCCGCCCTTATTCTATGATGGTGGATATGGGAGGGGGCCGTGGACAAAGTGCGCATCAGGCTCCGTATCGGAATCACCGGGCTGTTCACGGCGGCGCTCGTTCCGTTGACAGTGCTCATGGTGACATTTCTCTACCGGCAGAATGCAGGAATGGCCCGTGAGTTGGCGGTCCAGTCCATGGATGTTTCCGGGCGCGAGGTGTCGGAGAAGATCGAGACGATGATCGACGGTATATCGAAGTCGGTCGATGTCGCAGCGGCGTTCGGACGGGTCGAGGGGGAGAGGTTGCGACGTCCCGACGCCTTGCGTCCCCTGTTGTCGCTGTTGGAGGCGATCCCGGAGGCCTACAGCGCCTATTTTGGTCTGCACGAAGACGGAAGTTTCTATCAGGCCATCCGCCTTTCGGCCGGAATCGAGCGCTTCGGCTTCAAGAAGGAGAAGCCGCCGCCTTCGGCAAAATGGGTGTTGAGGGTCCTCGACTCCAGTTCCGGGGAGCGCCGCGACACCTACATCTACCTTGAGGATTGGGGCAAGGTGGTCAAGATCGAACGGGCGGAACCCGCCTACGATCCGCGAATACGTCCCTGGTACCAGGACGCCTTGCCGACGGAAAGGACGGTCGGTACGGACGTCTATCTCTTTCAAAGCACCGGAGCCCCCGGAATCACCCTGTCCAAACGCGTGCGAACCGACGATGGGGCGATCCTGGGAGTGTTCGGAGCCGACCTCTCGATTTCTGCCCTGTCGGAATTCCTGAGCGCGAGGCAGGTGGGAAAATCGGGCATCACTTTCGTCCTGGACGAAAAGGGACAACTGATCGGCTTCCCCACAACCGAGAAAATCACCAAGATGAACGACGGAAAAGTGTCATTGGTCATGGGGGAAGAGATCGACGATCCGGTCGTGCCGGACGCCATCCGGCGTTTCCGCGGGACCGGCGAGATGCAGTTCAACCTGCCCTCCCGGCATGACGCTTCCACCGTCTGGATGGCGAGATTCATCCAGTTGCCGGAACGGGCCGGCACGAAATGGACGGTTGGCGTGGTCGCCGCCGAAGACGATTTCGTAGGACCGGTCAAGAAGGCCAGCCAGATGACGGTAGCCATCGGCTTCGTGTTCGTCATCCTCGCGATGGGTTGCGTTTTCTGGCTGACGCGCTATCTGGTCCGCCCCATCCTGGCCCTGATCGGAGAAACCGAACGTATTCGCAAATTCGAACTCGGGGCTCCGGTCCTGATCCATTCCAGGATCGTCGAGATCGATGCCCTGATCGCTGCGGTGCGCTCCATGAAGGCCGGCCTGTCCAGTTTCGGCAGCTACGTTCCCAAAACCCTGGTGCACAACATCATCAGTTCGGGCAGTGGCACATCCATCGGCGGGACCCGACGTTCGCTGACCGTCATGTTCTCCGATCTCCAGGGCTTCACATCGGAATCCGAAGCCATGGAGCCGGAGCAAATCCTTAAATGGCTGTCGGGCTATTTCGAATGCCTGTCGGGGGTTGTCGCCCGCCATCACGGAACGATCGACAAGTTCATCGGCGACGCCGTCATGGCCTTCTGGAACGCGCCGATGGACGACCCCGATCATATCCGGAACGCTTGCCGGGCCATGCTCGACGGCCAGAAGGTCCTGGCCCGGCTCGCCGAGAATGGGGGCGCGTCGCTCGTCACGCGCATGGGCCTGCATACGGGGCAGGCGGTGGTCGGCAATGTCGGCTCCAGCGACCGGATGCAGTATACCGCCTTGGGGCCGATGGTGAATCTGGCTTCGCGCATCGAGAGTCTCAACAAGCAGTTGGGAACGACCCTTCTGGTCACGGAACCGGTGGTCGCGGCGGTTCGCGACCATTTCACGTTCCGGCCTTTCGGCCCGGTCACCGTGGCGGGAACGTCGGTTCCCCTACCCGTCTACGAGTTGCTGGGAGAATGCGGCGAAGAGCCCAAGTCCCTGGCCGTTTGGATGGAGGCTTTCCGGGCATACGAAAAGCAGGACTGGGAACTGGCCATCCAAGCGCTCGGACGCTACGAAGCCGTCTGTCCAGGCGACAAGGCGGCGGCCCTGCTGATGGCGAACGCAAGGCGTTTCGCCGTCGAAGGCGCGCCTGCGGATTGGGACGGCTCCCAGCGGTTCGCCAGCAAGTGAAGGGGGAATCATGACGTCGTTCCGGAAGTGCGTGGCGGGGGGCCTTCTGGCTATTTCCATCTTCGGCCTTCCGCTTGTTTCGCGCGCGGCGGAAACCATCGAGTTGCTGCTGGCCCACGATCAATCGCAAGTGCCCGACAATACCTCTCTGGCGGTGGTCGCGGACGAATTTCGGAGGCAAGCTGGTGAAGTGTCTGGGGGCCGGATCAAGGTCGATATCCTGCCGAACTCCATGCTCGGAACCAACCGTGACATGGCTCTCCTGGTAGAGAGGAACGTTCTGCATTCGGCCGTGGTGCCGATCGGCGCGGCGGCATTCGTCTTCCCTCCCATGCTCGCGGCGGCCGTTCCATTCTCCTTCGAGAGCGTCGATGTGGCGCGCGCGGTAATGAACGGCCCGTTCAGGCAACGTCTGAACCAGGCGATGGCGGCGGGCACCAACTTGCGGCTTCTGGGATTCGTCGACGTAGGAGGATTCGATATCGTAACCAACTTCGACCGCGATATCGAATTCCCCGACGACATGTGGGGCCTCAATATCCTGTCTTCTCCCGACCTTCCCGAGATGGATGCCCTTATCAAGGCGACCGGCGCCAGGGCGGTCAAGGTATCGGCGCGGGAAAAATTCAACGCCCTGGGGTCGCACGCGCTCGATGGGCAAACGGGCACCATTGATCTTGCCCTGGCGCAAGGACTGTCCGCCGTTCAAGGTCATGCGACCCTGACCAACCATTTGTACGCTCCTTACGCTTGGTTGTTTTCGAGATCAGCGCTCGATGCGCTGGCGCCTTCCGATCAAGCGCTGATCTTGAAGGCGGCCGAAACGGCATTGTCCAGGACACTGGAAAGGACGATTGCCGCCGAGAAGGCGGGGACGAGCTTGAGTGCGCTATATCAGGCGATGAAAGTCCGCGTTCTTTCTTTGGATGAACGCGAGAAATTCCGCGCTGTCATGCAGCAAGCCGGCGAACAGGCTATTCTCTCCTCGCTCGGCCCGGACGGCGTGCGCCTTGTCGAGGAGTTCAAGGATGCCGTTCGGGCGGCGCGGAGCCCCTGATCCGGGCGCGGTTCGTTCTGTATCTAGCTGGAATATCCACGCGTCTTGCGTCGGAAGGACAGATAGAGGCAGGCGGAGCCGGTCAGGGCTTTGGCCTCGTAGCGGGTGGGGAAGCCGTCGGCCGGGCGGCGGCGCCAATCGTCGGGGCGCTCGGCCGTCCATTCGAAGGCCGGATGCCGGCCGGCATGGAACAAGGTCCAGCGGACGTAATCCATATGGTCGGAGGCGAAGCGCAGTTCCGCCCCGTCCTTCAGCACGCGCGCCATCAGGTCCAGGTTGGGCGGCGAGACGAACCGCCGCCGGTGGTGGCGTCGCTTGGGCCAGGGGTCGGGGAACAGCACGAACAGGCGCCCGATGCTGGCCTCGGGCAGGGCGGTCAGCAAAGGGCGAGCATCGTCGTCCAGCAGGCGGACGTTGTCCAGGTCGCCTTCGTCTATCAGATGCAACAGGCTGGCGACCCCGTTGACGAAGGGTTCGCAGCCGATGAAGCCGATATCGGGATGGGCCTTGGCCTGTTCGGCCAGATGCTCGCCCCCGCCGAAGCCGACTTCGAACCACAGGTCGGCGAGGGGCCGAGAAAACAGGCCGGCCGGGTCCAAGACGCCACCGCCTGCGGGTACGGGTACCCGCAGGCGGGGCAACAGGGTATCGACCAGACGGGCGCGGCCGGGCTTCAGCTTGTGGCCCTGCCGACGCCCGTACCAGTTCAGGCGGTCGCTGGCCTCGCTCACTTGGCGCCGAAAGTCCGCTTCAGGCCGTCCACCAGATCCAGCTTTTCCCAGGAGAAACCGCCGTCCGCGTCGGGCGAGCGGCCGAAATGGCCGTAGGCCGCGGTGCGGGCGTAGATGGGGCGGTTGAGCTTGAGGTGCTCGCGGATGCCGCGCGGGCTCAGGTTGACCATCTCCTGCAGGGCGGCGGACAGCTTGTCCTCGTCCACCTGGCCGGTGCCGTGGGTGTCGATATAGACCGACAGCGGCTTGGAAACGCCGATGGCGTAGGCAAGCTGGATGGTGCAGCGGGCGGCCAAGCCGGCGCCGACCACGTTCTTGGCCAGGTAGCGCGATGCATAGGCGGCCGAACGGTCGACCTTGGTCGGGTCCTTGCCCGAGAAGGCGCCGCCGCCGTGCGGAGCCGCGCCGCCGTAAGTGTCGACGATGATCTTGCGGCCCGTCAGGCCGGTGTCGCCGTCGGGGCCGCCGATGACGAAACGGCCGGTGGGGTTGACGTAGAATTCGGGCTCGGCGCACATCCAGCCGTCGGGCAGGACGTTCATCACGTGCGGGCGGACGATTTCGCGCACATCGTCCTGGGTCAGGTTGGCGGCGTGTTGGGTGGAGACCACCACCGAGGTGGCGCCCACCGGCCTGCCGTCGACGTAGCGGAGCGTAACTTGGCTCTTGGTGTCGGGCTCCAGCCCCGGCTCCGAGCCGGTGTGGCGGGCGTCGGCCAGGGAACGCAGGATGCCGTGCGCATAATGGATCGGGGCCGGCATCAGTTCGGGCGTCTCGTCGCAGGCATAGCCGAACATGATGCCCTGGTCGCCCGCGCCTTCATCCTTGTTGCCGGCGGCGTCGACGCCCTGGGCGATGTCGGCCGACTGGGAATGGACGTGCACCTGCACGCGGGCCTTCTTCCAGTGGAATCCGTCCTGCTCGTAGCCGATTTCCTTGATGGCCTTGCGGGCCACGTCTTCCAGCATTTCATGGGTGATGGAAGCGGGGCCGCGCACTTCGCCGGCCAGGACCACCAGGTTGGTGGTGCAGAGCGTCTCGACCGCGATGCGCGCATGGGGATCGGCGGTCAGGTAGGTATCGACGATGGCATCCGAAATGCGGTCGGCGACCTTGTCCGGATGCCCTTCGGACACGGATTCGCTGGTGAACAGGTAGTCCTTCTTCGACATGGCTGACCCCTCTCGCTAGGTAAGGTTACGTCCTGTTGGACCCTCGGGGCCTCGCCGTCCGTCGGTGAGCCCACTTAGCCGGCGTTTTGCGTGGTGGCAAGCGGTCCAAATCCGTCCACGGCGGACGATACCGTCCGCGGCGGCTCTTGTTGCAGCCTTTTCGGCAGGCGTCAAGGGGCCTGGAAACGCCTTGCGCCGGAAGCCCTCCTGCCTATAATCCGCCCCTTCCGCGAGCCAAGGGAGCCTGAAGACATGAGCGATTCCCCCGTCATCGGCATCATCATGGGCAGCCAGTCCGATTGGTCGGTCATGCGCCACGCCTCCGAAACCCTGAAGGAATTCGGCGTCGCCCACGAATGCCGGGTGATTTCCGCCCACCGTACCCCCAAGCGCCTGGAGGAATACTGTGCCTCGGCGCGAGAGCGCGGCCTCAAGGCCATCGTCGCCGGGGCCGGCATGGCGGCGGCCCTGCCCGGCGCGGCGGCGGCGATGACGCCGCTTCCGGTGCTGGGGGTGCCCATGGAAGGCAAGGTGATGGGCGGCCTGGATGCCGTGCTGGCCATGGTGCAGATGCCGGCCGGCATCCCGGTGGGGACCCTGGCGGTGGGCAAGGCGGGGGCGGTGAACGCGGCGCTGCTCTCGGTGGCCATCCTGGCGCTTTCCGATCCCGGCTTGGCGTCCAGGCTGGACGACTTCCGCGCCCGCCAGACGGCGGGCGTTCCCGAAGTTCCCCAGGACTAACCGATTTCCACCACCCTGCCGTCCGTGGCGTAGTCCAGGGTGACACGCTGGAGATGGGCGAGCATTTCGGGGCCCAGGTGGGTGAGGATGGTCCGCCGCGCGCCCAAGTGGGGCAGGCGTTCCGACAGGGTCCGGTAGTCCAGGTGGTTGGGCGTGCGGGGTACGAACCAGTAGCATTCGGCGATCAGCAGGTCGGCGTCGCGCGCGACCTCCGGCAAGCGGTCGGTCCACCCGGTGTCGCCCGTGTAGGCCACCACCTTGCCACCGATTTCGACGCGCAGTGCCGTCGGATTGACGTCCGGCGAATGGACCACCGGATAGGGCGTCACTCCCATTCCCATCACCTCGTGGCGGGTTTCGGGTGTCATCTCCAGGAAGGTCAGGTCGAAGAGCGCTTGGCGTTCCCACATGCCGGCGAACAGGGCCTCGCCGGCCCGGCGCACCCGCTCCTCAGTTCCTTCGGGGCCGGCAACCGTCAGGGGTCGCTTGCGGTTGCTGGCCACCAAGGCGTCGAGGACGAACAGGGGCACACCGCCGAAATGGTCGCCGTGCAGGTGGGTGAGCAGGATGGCGTCGACGGAGTTGGGATCGAGACCCTGTCCCTTCAGGGCCGACAGCGAGGTCATGCCGCAGTCGATCAGGCAACGGCGTTCGCCATCGTCGGCCAGGATGCAAGTCTGCATCCGCCCGCCGCTGCCGAACGCATCTCCGGAGCCGAGAAACCGTAGGCGCACCGTCATGGGGGAAACCATAACCGGGTCTCGGCACGCTCGCAATCGCCACGCCCTTGCCAAGGGCGAAGAATATTTCCAGCGTGCCCTGGTCCGCATCGACGATGCCTTGCGAGCCCTTTATGGCGCTGAGGAGGTAAGCCTCCAGAAGCTGTCCGCCACCTTCCGGAGCCGCAATCTCCGTCCATGTTCCGCCGCCCGACTTCAGCCCACCCGGAACACCCCCGCCAGCAGCGCATCCAGGCGGAGAATGAGCTGGTCGGTCATCTCGCGCTCGAAGTCCTCGCGGGCCGTGGCGCGGGCGCGCCCGACGCGGTACTGGGGACCCTGGGCGCGGATGATGTAGTCGCGCATCGCCTGGCGCTGGATTTCCAGGGTCTGTTCGCGCGACACCCCGAAGCCGCGGGCATGCCAGACCAGGCGTTCGTCCACGTTTTCCATGGCGAAGTGCCAGAACTTGATGTCGGCGAACCATTCGGCGAAGTCCTCCGACGACAGGATCTCCAGCACCTCCAGCAGGGTGGCGCGCATGACATAGACGCCGTCGTGGCCGGTCAGGTCCTCGACCAGCACCCCGTCGCGATGGCCGGGGCCGTCCTGGTTGCCAACTTCCAGGGCCAGCAGGTTCTGTTCGGCGAAGCGGCTCATTTCATCCGGTTCCACCGCCCGCATGGCGGCCTTGCCGCGGCCCTTGGGATTGGTGGTCAGGCGCGGCACCACGCGCACCAAAGGTCCCAGCGGATACTCGCCGCTGCGGCTCGTCTGGGCCAGGCGTTCGACGGCGGCGCCGGCCCCGGTGATCTCGGGTTGCTCGGGGTCGGAAGGATCGCCGCCCAGGATCAGCACCAGCACGTTGCGCCGGGGTCCGCGCGGGTTCACAAGGGCGGGGCGGATCTGGCAGACGTTGCGTTCGAAGGTCTCGTGCTTGCCGACGAAAGCGTTGGACGCCTTGGCCTTGGCATAGGCGAATTCGACGAAGCCCTTGTCCTTTTCCGTCAGGTTGGGCCGCGGGCGCTGGTAGATGATGCCGGCGATGTAGTGGGCGAAGTTGACCGCCTCGTTCAGCTTGAAGGGCACCCCGCGCGCCAGCAGGAAGGCGGCGATGGAAGCGGCGAAGCCGTCGCCGCAGCCGGTGTCCTCGCGCACGGCCGGATCGACCTCGATGGAGTTCTCCTGGATCAAGGGCGAGTAGACGAATTCCACCCGTCCGCCGCGCGCCTTGCGGGCCAGGCTGGCCCCCTTGGCGCCGTCGGTGATGACCACGTGGTTGGCGCCGTCTTCCAGCACGCGGCGGCTGATTTCCTTGGCATACATGATGCGCAGTTCGGTGGCGTCCTTGTGGCGGCGCTTCAGGGGCTCGAAGCCGAAGAACTGGGCGGCTTCCGCCAAGTTCAGGCTGACCACGTCGGCGATCGCCAGGAAGCTGCGGTATTCGGTGTAGAAGCGCTTCAACTGGTTGCCGCCCACCAGCCAGAACACCGACAGGCCCTTGTCCTTCAGCTTGCGCGCCAGGACGTAGTCGAACTTGGGCGAATCCACCGGCTCCTGCCCGACGAACAGGAAGGCGTCGCCCTGGCCGTAGAAGTCCTTCTCCACCTGCCAAAGATCGACCTTGTCCTTGTCGTAGGCGGGGCCGCGTTCGGTGAGGATCAGCTTGTCGAAGCCCACGTCCTTGAACACCAGAGAGGTGCGCGAACGGCCGGGCACGGTGGTTTCGGGGAATTCGTCGGCGGCGTCGGCCCATGTCAGGTGGCGGATGTCGGGCCGGCGGTCCTCGCGGTCGCAAAGGATGGGCAGGACGACTTCCAGATCCTTGGCCAGGTTGCACAGCCCGCCGCCCAAGGTGCGGACGAAGCCGCCGCTGTCGGCATCGGGGACGAACAAAGTCTCGCCGCCGGCCAAATCGAGGGCCACCTCGTAGCCGCCGTCCCGTCTCTCGACGGCATCCACCGCCACCTTGACCCGGTCGGGCGCGCGCGAGCGCAGCGCCTCCAGATCATCTCGCAGCTTCCCCGCCACCTTGGCCGCGTAAAGATCGACGGTCTGCGAGCGGACCAGGGAAACCAGGACCTTGTCCGGCTTGCCGTTGATCTGCCGGATGGCGTCTTCGCGTCCGGGCACCGAAGGCTTTCCCGCCATGTCGTCTCCTATTCCGCCGCTTCGCGCTTGCGCCGGCCTCGGGAGGCCAGCACGTTCATCGCCTCGGTGAAGATCGAAAATGCGATGGCGAAGTAGATGTATTCGCGCGGGATGTGGAAGTGGAAGGAATCGGCCACCAGGGCCAGGCCGACCAGCAGCAGGAAGCTCAAGGCCAGCATCTTGGTGGTGGCGTGGCGCTGGATGAAGTCTCCCACCGGGCCGGCGGCGAACATCATCACCAGGATGGCGACCATGATGGCGGCGACCATCACCGGCAACTGGTCGGTGAGCCCGACGGCGGTGATGATGGAATCCAGAGAAAACACCAAGTCCATTATCATCATCTGCACGATGGCCATGGCAAATCCGGAATACTTGGAATCGCCGTGGCCTTCGCCATGGCCCTCCACCTCGTTGTGGATTTCGAGCGTGCCCTTGACCATCAGGAACAGCCCGCCGAAGAACAAGATGATGTCGCGCCAGGAAAAGCCGATGTCGAACAGGGTGAACAGCGGGGCGGTCAGCTTGGTCGCCCAGACCAGGGTGTAGAGCAGGGCGACGCGCAGGACCAAAGCGCCGGTCAGGCCGATCTTGCGGGCGAGCGGCCGCTTTTCCGGCGGCAGCCTGGCCGAGATGATGGTGAGGAAGACCAGATTGTCGATCCCCAGCACGACCTCGAGCGCCGCCAGCGTGAGAAAGCTGAGCCATACCGCGGGATCGAACATCCACTCCATCGCCACCCTCCTTGTCCTGACGGGCCGCAAGATACCTCGAACGGCGCGGGATGCAAACCGGCTTCCGCCGGGCTGCCCTGCCGACGGACAATCGACGGGCTTGGAGAATGTCGTTCTCTGGCCTACACTGAGACGATGGAGTTCGAGTGGGACGGATCGCGTTGTCGAATCCGATGACCGGCTCGACTATGGCGAGGCGCCCCATCGTATCCTCGGACGGATCGGTAGCCGTGTCTTCGTGGTCGTCTACGCGGCGCGCGGCAATCGGTTCCGGCTCATTTCGGCCCGCAAGGCCAACGACAGGGAGGTTCGGCGCTATGTCGCGAGTCCGCGTGGTCCTGACACTTGACGGCATGCAACCGGCAGGGCGGATCGACGAGGCGAAGGTGGATGCGACCACCGAATCCGATCTCGTTCGGCAAGCCGAACAAGACGAGGAACAGGCTAGGCGCGATGCCGCCAGCTACGCCCGCCGCGTGCGTCGCCGCACCGGCCTGACCCAGGCCGCTTTCGCGGCACGGATCGGCGTTCCCGTCGACACGATCCGCAATTGGGAGCAAGGCAAGCGTTCCCCGGCCGGACCGGCCAAGGCCCTGCTGCGCGTCCTGGACCACGCCCCGGAAACCGCCCTGGCGGCTTTGGAATAGGGGGCATTACTCGTAGCGCAAGGCCTCGATGGGTTCCAGGCGGGACGCCTTGCGCGCCGGATACCAGCCGAAGAACATGCCGACCAAGGCGGCGAAGCCGAAGGCCAGCAGGATGGCGAAGGAAGGAATCGCGATCGGCCATTGGGCCACCTTGCCGACGATCCCCGCCGCCCCCAGGCCCAGCCCGATCCCCACGGTCCCGCCGATCAGCGACAGGGTGGTGGCTTCCACCAGGAACTGGGCCATGATGTCCTTTCGCCGCGCGCCCACCGCCATGCGCAGGCCGATCTCGCGGGTCCGTTCGGTGACCGAGACCAGCATGATGTTCATGATGCCGATGCCCCCCACCACCAGGGACACCGCCGCCACCGCCGCCAGCAGGTAGGTCATCACCTGGGATGCCGCCTGGCGGGCCGCCAGCACTTCGGACAGGTTGCGCAGGAAGAAGTCGTCGTCCTGCCCCGGCTGCAGGCGGTGGCGCTGGCGCAACAGGTTGCGGATCTGGTCCTCCGTCGCCTTCATGTCGGCGCCTTCGCGCACCTTCACCGCGATGCCGTTGACCGCCCGCTGCTTGGCCTGGGTGGCCCCCAGCAGGCGCTTGCGCGCGGTGGTGATGGGCACCAGGATCACGTCGTCCTGGTCCTGGCCGATCATGCTCTGGCCCTTGCGGTCAAGCACGCCCACCACCAGGAAGGGAACCTTGCGCAGCCGGATGGTCTGGCCGACCGCCTCCCCGTCGGGAAACAGGTTCCTCACCACCGTCTGGCCCAGCAGTGCCACCTTGGCGGCCCCGTCGATTTCATCTTGTTGCAAGGGCCGGCCGGCGGTCACCTCCCATTCGCGGGCGTCCAGGTATTCGGGGGTGACGCCCTGGATCACCGTCGACCAGTTCTGGTTCCCCGCCACCGCTTGGGCGGAGCCCCGGTTGCTGGGCGCGGCCACCTGGACCTCGGGGATCTCGCGCTGGATGGCGTAGGCGTCGTCTTCGCTGATGGTGAGCTGGCTGCCCGATCCCAGGCGCACGCCCCCCGAAGTCACGGTCCCCGACAGCAGCACCAGCAGGTTGGACCCCAGGCTCTTGATCTGCTCCTGGATCTGGGACTGGGCGCCGGTGCCGATGCCGACCATGGCGATCACCGCGCCAACCCCGATGACGATGCCCAGCATGGTCAGCGCGCTGCGCAATGCGTTGACGCGCAAGGCCCGCAGCGCGACGGGCAGGCTGGCGACCAGGTTCATGGCGCCTTTCCCCGCTGGGCGTCCGCCGGATCGGGGTTGATCCGGTCTTCCACCAGCCGCCCGTCGCGGAAAACCAGGATGCGCCCGGCAAAGGCGGCGATGTCGGCCTCGTGGGTGACCAGGACGATGGTCAGCCCCTGGCGGTTCAGGGCCTGGAACAGGGCCATGATCTCCACCGAGGTGCGGCTGTCGAGCGCCCCGGTGGGTTCGTCGGCCAGCAGCAGGACGGGATCGTTGACCAGGGCGCGGGCGATGGCCACCCGCTGCTGCTGGCCGCCGGAAAGCTGGGCCGGCTGGTGATGGGCGCGATCCGCCAGCCCCACTTCGGCCAAGCGGGCCAGCGCCAGTTCGCGCCGGCCGCTGCGGGGCGGATGGGCGTAGACGAGCGGCAGTTCCACGTTGTCGGCGGCGTCCATGCGGGGCAGCAGGTTGAAGTTCTGGAAGACGAAGCCGATGCGCCGGTTCCGAATCGCCGCCAGGTCGTCCACATCCAGGCACGAGACATCCTCGCCCGCCAGGCGGTAGCTGCCCGATGTCGGCACGTCCAGGCAGCCCAGCAGGTTCATGAAGGTGGACTTGCCGGACCCGGACGGCCCCATGACGGCGACGAATTCGCCATCTTCGATGCGGACGGCGACGTCGCGCAAGGCGGCCACCCGGTGCTCGCCCAGGCGGTATTCCTTGCCCAGCCCGTCGGTCTCCAGCAAGGCCATCAGAATCCGAACCTCGGCCCCGGCGGCGCCTTGGTGGGGGCGGAGGCACCCCCTTCGGTGGCGACGATCACCGCGTCGCCTTCCTTGATGTCGCCTTCCAGCGCCTCGGTGAACTGGCCATCGCCGATGCCGAGGCGCACCGGGACCGCCCGCGTCCCCGCCCCTTCGGGCAGGTGGACGCGGCCTTCGCCGCCCGCCGCCTTGCCGGCTCCCCGGCTCTTGGCGGCAGGCGCCGGTTCGGCGCCCGGCGGGCGGAAGCGCAGCGCCGCATTGGGGATCTTCAGCACGTTGTCGCGGCGGTCGGTGACGATGCGCACGTTGGCGGTCATGCCGGGCAGGAGGTCCTGGTTGGGGTTTTCCGCCGAGACGATGACCGTGTAGGTGACCACGTTCTGCACCACGGTGGCCGCTTTGCGGATCTGGCGCACCTTGCCGGAAAACGCTTGGCCGGGAAGGCTGTCGACGGTGAAGTTGGCTTCCTGGCCGACGCGCACGCGTCCCACGTCGGCCTCGTCGACGCTGGTTTCCACCTGCATGTGGGCCAGGTTTTCGGCGATGGTGAACAGCACCGGGGCCTGCAGGCTGGCCGCCACCGTCTGGCCCAGTTCTATGTTCCTTTGGATGACGGTGCCGCCGACCGGCGCGCGGATGACGGTATGGTCCAGGTCGACCTGGGCCTGGCGCAAAGCGGCTTCGCGCAGGGACACCAGGGCTTGGGCATTGACGATCTGGGCTTCGTTCATCCGCACCGCGGCCTCCATGGCGGCCAGGCTGGCCTGGCGGGCCTGCACCTGGGCGTCGGCCGAGCGGGTGGAGGCGGCGGCGGAATCAAGGGCGGCCTGGGCCTTGTCCCGTTCCGCCTCGCTGATGACGCCTTTCTGGGCCAGGCTGGCTTTGCGTTCCAGGTCCCGGCGGGCTTCGGTGCGCCCGGCTTCCGCCTTGGCCACTTCGGCGGTCCCCGACAGGGCGACGGCGCGGGCCTGCAGGACGTCGGCGCGGGACTTTTCCAAGGCGGCTTCCTGGATGCGCACGCCGGCCCGCGCCACTTCCAGGTCGGCGGCGGCCTGGGCGAGCCGGGTTTCGAGCACGGCGGGATCGAGCCGGGCGATGACCTGCCCGGCTTCCACCTCGGTATTGAAGTCGGCGAGGATCTCGCGGATCTGGCCGGAGATCTGGCTGCCCACCTGGACCGTCACCACGGCGTTCAGAGTTCCCGAGGAGGAAACCGCCGCCACCAGCGGGCCGCGCGTGACCGGCTGGCTGCGAAAACGCGGGGCCTCGCCGCCGTCGCGATGGAGAAAAATGGCGCCGCCGACGATCGACGCAGCGACACCCAGGCCAGCCAGCCAGCGCACCGACTTCGCGGAGAAGGGAAGGTAGGGCATGGAGATGGTCGATCCAGCAATAAACCAGAAGCGCGATCTTACGGTTCTCGGCCAGGCTTTTCCAGTCGCCTCACTGGAGCCGCACCGCCACATGGTCGCTGTGGTCGGCGGCATCGACCACGGTGACCCGGACGAAGCCCGGCCCGTCGGGCAACCACGAAACGGCGTCCCCATGGGGATCGGTGGGCACCGGAAGGCCGTTGACCAGCCAGCGTAGCGGGTTCCTTCCGCCCGCTGCCCGCAAGGGCAGGCGATCCAGCCGTCCGTCGGCCTCGGGAAGCTCGACCACGCCGCCATCGGGCGGGAAGACGATGCGGAGCGGCTGTTCCCCCGGCATCCGGCCTCCTCCGCCTTGCGGCCGGAAGACCCGCAGGGTCGGGGGCAGGTCTTGGGTGGTGGCGGCCAGGAGAGCTTCCGCTGGCGGGGGCACGACATCCAGCCCCTCGCCATCCGGCAGGCGGTCGAAGACCTGGAACAGAAGGGGTGCCGCGGTGTTGCGTCCGTGGTGGCCTGGGCGCGGCGTGCCGTCGGCCCGCCCTACCCAGACCCCGACCGTGTGACTGGCGGTCCAGCCCATGGCCCAGGCGTCGCGGAAGCCGTAGGAAGTCCCGGTCTTGTAGGCAATGCGGCGTCGCGAGCCCTGGGCGGCCAACTGGGCCAGGGAGTCGGGGCGGGCGGCATCGGCCAGGATGTCGGTCAGGTACCAAGCGGAGACGGGCGACATCAGACGCCGGCCTTCCGCCGGGGGATCGTCGGCGAGCCGGCGCGGCGCGCGGGCCCGACCGCCGTTGGCGATGCCGGCATAAAGTGCCGTGAGATCGATCAGGCGGACCCCGAGTCCTCCCAGCGCGACCGGCAGGCCCGGCGCTTCGATAGCCCGCGGCAGGCGGAATTCAGCGCCCGCGTCGCGCAACGTGGCGAGGAAGCGGGAAGGCCCGAGGCGGTCGAGCACGGCGATGGCCGGCAGGTTGTAGGACTGCTGGAGAGCTTCGCGCACGGTCACTTGGCCGTGGAAGCCATCGTCGAAGTTCCTGGGCGCATAGTCGGAAAAGCGCAGGGGGCCGTCCTCGATCCGGGTTTCCGGATGCAGCATCAGGTCGTCGAAGGCCATGCCGTAGACGAAGGGCTTGAGCGCCGATCCGGGCGAGCGCACCGCCCGCGCCAAGTCGATACCCTCGGCCCGTCCGGCCAAGCCGCTGCCGCCCAGGTAGGCCTTCACCTGGCCGCCGGCATTGTCGATGACCACCAGGGCCAGGCTCGCCCCGTCCGGGAAGGCTGCCGCCTGCTGGCGGGCCAGGGTCTCCATACGGCGTTGCAGAGTTCCGTCCAGTGTGGTGCGGATCGCCGCGCCGCCGGGTGCGTTTCGTGCCAGGTGCTCCGCCAAGTGGGCGGCGGCCATAGGCATGGCGGAACGCCGGGACGGCAGCGGCCCGGTCCGCACCGCCTCGACTTCGAAATCCGACAGGAGACCGTCGCGCCGCAGGCGCTCCGCCACCTGGACGGCCGCCACCCGCGCCGCCTCGGGATGAATCTGGGGCTGGCGGCGCGTCGGCGACTGGGGCAAGGCCACCAGAAGGGCCGCCTCGGCTGCCGTGAGGCTGCCGGGCTCCTTGCCGAAATAAGCCAACGAGGCTGCCCGCACCCCTTCCAGGTTGCCGCCCATGGGCGCCAGGGTCAGGTACATGGAAAGGATTTCGTCCTTGGAGAAGCGGGCCTCCAACTGGAACGCCCGCAACGCCTCCGCCAGCTTGGCGCTCAGGCCGCGAGGCCGGGGCTCGAGCAGCCTGGCCGTCTGCATCGTCAGCGTCGAGGCCCCCGAGATCACCCGTCCTTGGCGTGCCCATTGCCCTAGGGCCCGCAGGATCGCCAGGGGATCGACACCGGGATGGGAGAAAAAGCGCTTGTCCTCGAAGGCGACGAGCATGTCGCGGTAGCGGGAGTCCACCGACCCGGCCTGTACGGACAGGCGCCAATATTGGCCGCTGCGGGTACCGAAGGCGCGCAGGATCTCGCCCCTTGCGTCCGTCACCACCCGCGAGGCGTCCGCCAGCCGCGACAGGTCGGGCGGCAGCAGGCGGTCGAACAGCAACGCGATCCCCGCCACCGCAAGGGCCGCCAGAACCGCGATCCGTCCCTTCCGGCCCATGGTCAGGGCACCTTGACCTCGGTCCGGCCGGCCGGGGTGCGGGCCATGAGCTGCGGCCGGTACATGTCCTCGATCACCGCGGCCGGCAGGGTGAAGCGGCCGGGAGTTACGGCGCGCACCAGGTAGGCGGCCTGGAATGTCCTGTCCGTCGATCCGCTTCCCAGGTCGAAGGCGGCGACGAAACGGTCGTCGCGGGCTTCGCGAGTCCGGAGGGGGGAGAGCTTGCCCAGGAACGGATAGGGTGAATGGCCTTCCTCGTCCCGCCGTACGACGGCTTCGATTTCCCAGCCGGCCGGCAGCGGGTCAACCAGCACGGCCTGATGGCCGAATCCGTCGGTCGAGCGGCCCGAAAGACGGACGATGAAACGATCGTTCTGGCGGATGGCCAGAGGGTCGATCTCCTCGCCCTTCAGGTTCAACAATCTCTTTTCAAGGGAGAAGCCCTGGGCGAGAGGCTGGGGGGCCTCCAAGGGGGCGCCGTGGATCACCAGGGATCTCCAGACCGCCTTGTCGCCCGCGTTGGTCACGGCGAATCCGGAGTCGATCTGGGCCGGATTCGGCGTCAGGCTGCTTGGCAACCGGGTCGGTCCAGAGCCGGGGCTCGAAATCGCGAGGTTCCCGGTCTCGCCGGCCGCGAGGGCGGAGGCCGCCCGCAACAGCCAGGCCTTCTCCTGGGTGTTCATGAGCGAGCCGTCGGTCGGCAGCGATCCGAGGCGTTCCAGCAGCCTGGTCGTCACATCGTCCTGCTTGGTTTCGGCCGCCAGAGCCAAGGTGCCGGCGAAATCGCGTAGCCACGTGCCGTAGTAATAGTAGGGGCGCGTGGAATGGCTCGGCCAGCCGGCGGCATCCTTGCCCAGGCGCTGGGCCGCCTCGACGAAGGCGTGACCGGCCCGTGTCCGGTCGCCACGTAGCGCCAGGGCCGCCCCCAACTGGGCCAGGGGCAGGGCTCCGGTCATGGTGGACAACCGGGTATCATGGAGGTAGCGGGAAGCGGCGATGTCGCCCACGCCTTCCCGTGCCTGCAGATAGTGGACATAAGCCCGGTCGCCCAGCTCCAGCGTGTGACGTTCCGCCAGGGTCGCCAAGCGGCCCAGGGCCGCTTTCGCGCCCCGGTCGGGAACCGTGAATCCGAGCGAGCGGGCCCGTAGCAGGAAATCGATGGCATAGGCCTCGACGAACGGTCCGGCGGCGCCGTCTCCGGGTCGCCAGAGGCCTATGGCGCCGTCTTCGTCCTGGCGATCGAGGACGGTGAATACGGCCTGCTGCACCCTTTCGCGGATCGCGTCGCTTCCCGGGGCGGCCTTGGCGCCGATCAGCGCCGGATCGTTGAAGAAGAGCAGCGGAAAGGCGACGCTAACCGTCTGTTCGGTACAGCCGTGGGGATAGCGCGACAGGGATTGCAGCAGTGAAGGCACGTTGAGGCCTTGCAAGCCGCCGTAATTGACCGTCACCGCGACCGTTCCCGGCTCGAAGGGCGCCAAGAGGGCAGGGTCGACCTTGAATTCCTCCCCCTTATCCTGGAGAGCCACCTTTTCCAGGGTGATCGGATAGTGTGGCGAACGGACGGCGATGGGCCAAGAACGCTCCACGGACCAGCCGTCCGGACCGGCCACCGTCACGGCCACCGCGCCGATGCCGCCGCGCAGCCCCTTGATGGCGATGGTTTCCACCTTGCGGCCGTTGACATCCAGTTCGTAGCGGCGCGCCCCGTCCTCGCCCAGGGCTACCGCTCCGGACGCCGAAAGGTCCACCCGGTAGGTGCCGGCCGGGCCGTCCAGATTGTGGGCCAGCAGGGTAAGGCGTCCCTCGTCGCCGGGGGCGAGGAAGCGCGGCAGGGAGACGTCCGCCGCCAGCGGGTCGCGCACGGTGACGAAACCTTCCGCCCGTCCCACCGCCGTCCGGCTGTGGGCGATGGCCATTACCCGCAGGCGCCCGTTGAAGTCGGGCACCGCCAGGGAAACCGTGGCTTGGCCGTTTCCATCCACCTTCACCAGCCCGGAGAACAGGGCGGTGCTCCGGGTGGGGACCACCGGCAATCCCTTTCCGCCGATACCGTCGCCGCCCGACCTCGTCTGGCCCGGCGCATCGATGCCGGCGCGCAGCAGGGAGGCGTAGTCGTCGCGCATTTCGACTCCCAGACGGCGCTTGCCGAAATAGTGGTCGGCCGGGTCGGGGGTGCGGAAGCGGGTGAGTTGCAGGATACCTTCGTCCACCGCGGCGACGGTCATGAAGGCGGTCTCGCCGGACGGAATTCCGCCTATCTTGATGGCCAGGTCCAGGGAACGGCGCGGCGCCATCTTCTCCGGCGCGCCCAGGTCGACGGTCAAGGTCCGGTCGGACGGATCGATCCCCACCCAGGCCAAGCCCATCGCCCGCACGGGGTCGCGGGGCTTCAGCCCCGCGAGGGGACGTACCAGGGTTGCCATCACGTAGGCGCCGCTGCCCCAGTCGGCGCGCACGGGGATGGAAACCTCCACCCCGTCGCGGGGCAGGTCGACGGTCCGGGTCTCGAAGACGCGATCGGACGCCACCATGATCAGCGCCTTGCCGGCGAAGGGGGGACGGATGTTGAGCCGCGCCGTCTCGCCCGGCTTGTATGCGGTCTTCTCGACCGTCACCTCCAGCTTGTCCGGGATATCGGCCGCCTCGACCGTGGCGGCCCAGCCGCCGCGAAAGCGCAAGCTGGTCTGGGCCTGGGCGGCCGGGTCGTGGACGGACAGCTCGTAACGCCGCCAGCCGGCCTTGTGGGCCAGCAGGGCCGGCCTTTCCGTCCCCAGATCGAAGGTGCCAGAGGCCACCACGCGGCGGCGCGCGGTGCGCTCCCAGGTCCAGCGGCCGTTGATCTGGGTCCAGATATGATCGCTCTCCTCCTCGATCACCGAATAGTGCAGGTCCGAACGGGCCACTGGTTTGCCTTCGGCATCAAGGGCGATCACATCGAAGCGGGCTTCCTCGCCTTCCTCGACCCGGCCGTCCTTGAACTGGGGCCGGATGCCGATCAGCAGGTCGGACGGCCGGACCGGAACGCTGAAGTGGGTAGCGGTCAGGCGGCCGCCGGGCTCGACCAGCCCTGCCGTCACCTCGGCCTTGAGCGGCGCCGTGGTCTTGACCTCCGGGATGGACGCCTCCCCACGGGTCTTGCCCTGGGCATCGGTGGGACGGGCGGGAATCGGGAATTCCTCGCCCGCGAAGGCGTCGTCGGCACGGCCGAAACGATAGGCCTTGTAGGCAGGGAATGGGGCCGGATCGCGTACCAGCTTCGCCCTCAGTTCCGCCTGCAGGTCGGCGGCCGGCGCCCCATAGAGGAAGGCCCCGTCCACCTCCACGGCCAAAGGCCGGCCGGGCCGCCCGAGGACGGTTGGGCTGGAGGCGATGACCTTGAGGCGCTGGGGCACGAAGTCCTGAACGTCCACCTGGACCTGCCCCACGGCGGGGGCCTTGGGGTCGAGGAAGGCAGTCAGGGTCCACAGGCCGCGCGACGCATCGCGCGGCAACTCCAGGTCGGCTAAGGCGGCGCCCGATCCCTGGGATTCCAGGGTGCGGCGAGAGAACTCGGTGCCATTGGGGCGGTTGACCACCAGGGTCGTCGGCGGTCCTTCCATGGCGACCGTCGCCGCGTCGCGCAGCAGGACGCCCAGACGGACGGTCTCGCCCGGCCGGTAGATCCCCCGGTCGGTATAAAGGAAGGCGTCGGCGGGGCTCGGTGACGGCCGCCCCCCCACGCCACGGTCCGAGAGATCGAAGGCGGCTCGGCTCAGGCTGGTCAGGGAGAAATCGCCGTCGGGGCCGAAGGCCATCACCTGGGCCGCCGCCAAGCCACCCGCGCCCTTGAGCAAGCCCGGCGGAAAGGCGGCGCCGCCATCCTCGCCGGTCGTCGCTTCGCCCAGGATATCGTTGTTGACCGCCACCAGGTTGAGCCTCGCGCCGGCCACCGGATCTGCCGAGGACAGGCGTCGGACGAAGACCCGCAAGCCGTCCGCCCCTTTGAAGCTGGTCAGGGCCAAATCGGTGTCGACCACAAGGCGATAGGGTTTGCTGCTGTAGCCGTAGACGCCATCGTCGTCGTCGGCGACGCCGCCCTTCGTGTCGAGGATCACCAGATAGGCGCCGGGCTTGCGTTCGGGGATGACGCCGGCCAAGGGAAAGACGGTGCTGATCTGTTCGTTGCGGCGATTGGCGATCGTCAGGTCTCCGGACCAGACCAGGGCCCCCTTGCTCCGATGGATTTCCCGCAATTGATAGCCCCAGATATCGCCGCCCCGGAACAGGTCCTGCCACTCGCGGCCGATCAGCCGCTCGCCGATGCGCAGGACCTTGAGCGCGACCTTGTCCAGGTTGACGGTCTCGATGGCCAGGCCGGAGGTGGTGCCGCGCGGAAGGATATGGCCGGAGCCGGCGAAGGCGGCCGAGGCCGGCTTGTCGCTGAAGGTCACCGGGACCGTCATCGGTTGGGCCAGCATCCCGCCGTCCGCCGCCGGGAGACCCTCGGCAAGGGCGACCTGATAGCGGGCGCCGAAAGGCAGACCGCCCAGGCAGAGCCGGTCGCCCTCGGCGCGTATGGCCGGCTTGGGGTCGGGTGTCAGGCGGACGTAATCTCCATAGGCGGTCTTGCCCGAGGCGTCCAGGCGAGCGGAGAAGGCCAGGCAGACCTCCGCCTGGGGCTTGGTCAGATCGATGTCGTAGCGCTTGAAGGCGAAGGGCGGGGCTTTGTCTTCGGAACGGATGGCGGGAACCGCCGGACCCGGATCGGCTTCCCCCGAAGCCGCGGCCGGCGTCACCTGGATGGATGGGGCCGGGGCTTCCGCCTGCCGGGCGAGCGGCGGCGGAGCAGGGGGCTTCCCGTCCCGCGGCCCCAGGGCCAGGAATCCGGCGCCGACGACCGCCAGGCCAGCCGCCGCAACGATCAAGGAACGCTTCATTTCCAGTCCCCTTCAAGCCAACCACGGTCCACCCGAGGGCGGTCCCATGATAGCCCGACGGGCAGTCCATGAGAACTCGTCATCGCCGAATGGATTCTCCGAAGTCCGGAGTTTTCCCTATGTATTTTGTGGTTATGCTGCGGTTGCGAAGGTCAAGGGAATAAGGTTATAGTGCTGCCCGAGGACGCTTTCCGAAAATTCCAAAAACCGGCTCGCGTCCGCACCACATCAACCGAGTCCGGGGTCTTGACCATGGCCGTTACCATCACCCGCCGCCGCGCGATCACCGTTTTGGCCGCCGCCGCCGGCCTGCCCTTGCTGGCCCACGTCCGCGGCGCCGAGGCCCGCTTGGTCCGCTGGGAAGGCACCACCCTGGGCGCGCCTTCCACCATCCAGCTCTATCATGAGGACGAGACCAAGGCCCGGGCCGCCATCGAAGCGGCGTTGGGCGAATTGAAGCGCCTGGAGGCGATCTTCAGCGTCTACCGCGCCGATTCGTCCATCTCGGCGCTGAACCGGGACGGCGTCCTGAACTGGGCCCCGGCCGAGTTCGTCGAACTGGTGAGCCACGCGCTCCGCCTGTCCGAACTCAGCGAGGGCGTCTACGACCCGACCATCCAGCCGGTCTGGCAGCTTTATTTCCGCCACTTCACCGCCGCCAACCCCGATCCGGCCGGTCCCTCCGCGGCCGACTTGGCCGCTGCCGTGAGCTTGGTGGGCTGGCAAGGGGTCGAGGTCGATGCCGGCGCGCGGCGCATCGCTTTCACCCGCCGCGGCATGGGCCTTACGCTCAACAGCGGTGCCCAGGGCTACATCACCGACCGCGTCGCCGATGTCCTGCGGGCCCACGGTTTCGACCGCATGCTGGTCGACATGGGCGAGCCTCGGGCCCTGGCGGCCAAGCCGGACGGTTCCGCTTGGCGCATCGGCATCGCCAATCCGGCCGATCCCAGCCGCGCCGTCACCCACCTGGACGTCGTGGATACCTGCGTATCCACGTCGGGCGGCTATGGGACGCTGTTCGACGATGCCGGCCGGTTCACCCACCTGATCGATCCGCGCAACGGCCGCACCGCGCCGGCCTTCGAGAGCGTCTCGGTCGTCGCCGATACCGCCACCCGCGCCGACGGCCTGTCCACAGCCATGCTGCTGGCGGCGCCCGAGAAGCGCCGCTCCCTGTTGAAGGCGGCCGGGGCCCGCATGGCCATCTACGTGACGCCGCAAGGCGTGGCTTCCACCGTCGAGGCCTGATTCGATGTACCAACCGGGCGATTCGATCCCCGATCCGCATGGTCAGGATACCGTCGAGGGCTTCGCCCGCGTGGTGTCGACGGAAGACGGCATGGCGTGGCTGGAGCCGGAACAGACCAGTTCCTGCGGCAGTTGCGTGTCGTCCAAGTCCTGCGGCATCGAGGCCGGCCATCCGCGCCTGATCGCCCGCCGCTTCGCGCTGCCCAACGATCAGGACCTCAGGGTCGGCGAGCGGGTGGTGGTCGGCGTATCGGATCGTGGCCTGCTGCAGGCCTCGGTGACTGCCTACGGCCTGCCTTTGCTGACGACCCTGGGCGCCGGCTTGATCGCGCAAAGGGCATTCGGCGCGGGCGACGCCATGGCGGCTCTGGCGGCGGCGGCCGGCTTGGCCGTCGGGATGCTGCTGGTTCACCTGCGTTCGCGCAGGCTGGCCGCCCGGGGCGAACTGACGCCCCATTTCATTCGCCGTGCCGAGGACGAAGGCCTGGGCGGCAGTTGTCACGGAACCGTTGGGTAAGGAACGATCCCGATGCAGGACATCATCTTGCTGATCGTAAGCGCGGCGTTGGTCAACAACGTCATCCTGGCGCGCTTTCTCGGCCTCTGCTCGTTCATGGGCGTCACCACCCGGGTCGACACGGCGGTGGGCATGGGTTTCGCCACGACCTTCGTTATTACCATTTCTTCCATGGGCGACTGGCTGATCGAGGAATACCTTCTGCTGCCCTACGGCCTGGGCTACCTGCGCACCGTGGCCTTCATCCTGGTGATCGCCTCGGCGGTGCAGCTGACCGAAGCCATCTTCCGCAAGTATTCGCCAACCCTGTTCAAGCTGTTGGGCATCTACCTGCCCCTGATCACCACCAACTGCGCGGTGCTGGGCGTGGCCCTGCTGCTGGTGGAACAGAAGTACGGCTTCATGGACAGTGTGGTCTTCGCCTTCGCGTCCTCGCTGGGCTACAGCCTGGTGATGATCCTGTTCGCCGGTCTGCGCGAGCGTGTCGCCCTGGCCGATGTTCCGCGCCTGTTCGCCGGTCCGCCCATCGGCTTCATCACCGCCAGCCTGCTGGCGTTGGCCTTCATGGGCTTTTCCGGCATGAGCACCCACTAGGAGGACCCGAACCATGTTGCTTGCCGTTGGCAGTCTGGCCGTCATGGGCGTCACCCTGGGTGGCCTTCTCGGTATCGCCGCCCGCCTTCTCCATGTCGAGGAGGACCCGCTCGAAGTCGAACTGGTCGGCATGCTGCCCGGGTCGCAGTGCGGCCAGTGCGGTTTCGTCGGCTGCAACCAGTATGCGGCCGCCCTGGCCCACGAGCACGCCCCCGTGACCCTGTGCGCTCCCGGCGGCAAGGCGACGGCGGAGGCCCTGGCCAAGCGCCTGGGGGTCAAGGCCGATCTGTCGGAACACGAGGATGTGGGACCGCAGTACGCCTCGATCAACGAGGATCTTTGTATCGGCTGCCTGCGCTGCATCGGCGAATGCTCGTCGGATGCCATCATCGGGGCGCCCAAGCAGATGCATACCGTGATGGCCGAGGCCTGCCACGGCTGCACCAAGTGTTTCCAGATCTGCCCGACCGAAGCCATTACCATGTGCAAGGTACCGGTGACGCTGAGCGCCTGGCATTGGGACAAGCCCCACCCGGAAGTGCTGCATTGAGGAGTGAACGGCGATGAAGTTGTTTCCCGTCCGCGGGGGCGTCCACCCCGAGTATCGCAAGGAGCAGACGAGCGAATGCGCCATCGTTCCCTTGCCGATGCCCGAGGCGCTTTTCCTGCCGCTGCAGCAGCATATCGGCGCTCCGGCCGAACCGGTGGTGTCCGAAGGCGATCGGGTGAGGAAAGGCCAGTTGCTGGCCCGCACCGGCGGGGCCGTATCGGCGCCCACCCACGCGCCGACCTCCGGCATCGTCAAGGCGATCACCGAGATTCCGGCGCCTCATCCGTCCGGACTGCCGCAGCCGACCATCGTGCTGGAGCCGGACGGCAAGGATGAATGGGTCGACCTGCCGGCCCCCATGGCCGATCCCTTCACCGCCGATCCGGCGGCCATCCGCCAGCGGGTGGCGGAAGCGGGCATCGTCGGCCTGGGCGGCGCGGCCTTCCCTTCGGCGGTGAAGCTCAACCTGGGTACCCAGCTCAAGATCGAGACCCTGCTGATCAACGGCGCCGAGTGCGAGCCCTACCTGACCTGCGACGACCGGGCGATGCGCGAATATCCGGACCAGATCGTCGATGGCGCCCGCATCATGGCCCATGCCCTGGGCGCGCCCCGCGTCGTCATCGGCGTCGAGGACAACAAGCCCCAGGCCCTGGCCGCCATGACCGAAGCCGCCAAAGCCTTCGCCAACGTCGAGGTGGTAGGGGTCCCGGCCCAATATCCGATGGGGTCCGAACGCCATCTCTGCCAGGCCATCACCGGCGAGGAAACCCCGGCCAAGAAGCTGACCGCCGACCTGGGCGTGGTGGTCCATAACGTGGGGACGGCGCGTGCCGTGCACCATGCGGTGCGTTTCGGCCGGCCGCTGATCTCGCGTGTGGTGACGGTGAGCGGCGGCGCCGTTGCGGCGCCCAAGAACCTGGAGGTGCCGCTGGGCACCCTGGTCTCCAAGCTGGTCGAGTTCTGCGGCGGTCTTTCCAGGCCGCCCCGGCGCATCGTCAACGGCGGCCCGATGATGGGCCAGCCGCTGCCCTCCTTGGAAGTGCCGGTGGTCAAGGGCACTTGCGGCATCCTGGCACTCACCGAGGCCGAAACCAACGAGAAGCCGTCCGGTCCCTGCATCCGCTGCGGCACCTGCGTCACCATCTGCCCTTGCGGACTGGTGCCGGTCGAGATGGCCGCCTACATCCGCAAGGACCATCTGGAAGCCGCCGCCAAGATCGGCCTCATGGACTGCGTGTCTTGCGGCAGTTGTTCCTACATCTGCCCGTCGCACATTCCCCTGGTGCATTACTTCAACTATGCCAAGGGTATGGTCAACGCCGAGGACCGCGAGCGGCGCAAGCAGGATACCGTCAAGGCTCTGGTGGAGGCGAAGGCCGCCCGCCAGGAAAAGGCCGCCCAGGCCAAACGCGAGGCCGCGGCGCGCAAGGCCGCCGAAAAGCAGCAGAACAGTGGGGCTCCGGCATGACCAGCTTCGTCGACAAGAGCGCACCCTTCATCCACGCGCAGACCAGCGTCCAGAAGACCATGACGACGGTGCTGCTGGCCCTGGTGCCGGCGACCCTGTTCGACGCTTGGCTGTTCGGCTGGCCGGCGGTGTTTCTCTACATCATCACCATCGGGTCCTGCATGGCTGTCGAGGCGCTGGTCCTGCAGGTGGCGGGCAAGCCTATTCAGCCGACGCTGTCCGACGGGTCGGCGGCCCTCACCGGCTGGTTGCTGGCCATGAGCCTGCCGCCCTGGGCCCCCTGGTGGATCGCGGTGCTGGGCGCCGTGTTTTCCATCGTTCTCGCCAAGCACTTCTTCGGCGGCCTGGGCCAGAACGTGTTCAACCCCGCCATGGTGGCCCGCGTGGCCCTGTTGGTATCCTTCCCGGTGCAGATGACCCTGTTCGTGGCGCCGCACCCGCTGTTCGCCGCCGGTTCTCCGGGCTTCCTGGAATCGCTGGCGATCACCTTCGGGGCCGGCACCTCCGACGCGGTCAGCGCGGCGTCCGCCCTCGGCTTCGTCAAGAATGAGCTGGCGCGCGGCATCCCGGTGGCCGAGACCCTGAAGCAGATGGGCCGCATCCCCGCCGACGGAGCCATGGCCGCCATTCCCGACATGATGGACCTGACCTGGGGCTTCAAGCCGGGCAGCATGGGGGAGACCTCGACCATCCTGATTCTGGCCGGCGGCCTGTTCCTGATGTGGAAGCGCATCATCTCCTGGCATATCCCGGCGACCGTTCTGGGCACCCTGTTCGTCATGGGTACCCTGTTCAACGGCGTCGATCCGGGCCGCTTTTCGCCGGGCTATTTCCACGTGGTGTCGGGCGCCTCGATGCTGGGGGCCTTCTTCATAGCCACCGACTATGTCACCTCGCCGGTGTCCAAGCAGGGCCAACTGGTGTTCGGCGTCGGTGTCGGGATGCTGACCTGGATCATCCGCACCTTCGCCGGCTATCCGGAAGGCATGGCTTTCGCGGTGTTGCTGATGAATTCCCTGACGCCGATCATCGATCAACACTTCCGTCCGCGCGCGTTCGGCCGCACCCGCAAGGGCGAACCTCTGCCGGTAAAGGGGGGCAAATGAACCAGCGCATGATGATCCACGGCGTGATCCTGGGGGCCTTCTGCCTCGGCTTCGGGATCGTGCTCGCCGCCACCGACATGGTCACCGCCGCGCCCATCGCGCAGCGGGCCCTGGAGGATAAGCAGAACTCGCTGACCGCGGTGATTCCGGCCAGCATTCACGACAACAATCCGGTGACGTCTTCCATCGCCTTGAAGACCGCCGAAGGCAAGGACATGACCGTCTACCGCGCCACCAAGGGCGGCAAGGTGACGGGCGTGGCTTACGAGATCGTCGGCCATGGCTACGCCGGCCCGATCAAGCTGATGCTGGGCGTCGACACCGAAGGACGGGTGATGGGCGTGCGCGCCCTGGCCCATAAGGAGACGCCGGGCCTGGGCGACAAGATCGAAGTGAAGAAAGGCAACTGGATACTCGGCTTCGACGGCCTGTTCCTGGGCAACCCGCCCAAGGAAAAATGGAAGGTCAAGAAAGACGGCGGCCAGTTCGACCAGTTTTCCGGTGCCACCATCACTCCGCGCGGGGTGGTGGGCGCCATCCGCGGCGGCCTGGAATATTTCGCCGCCAACAAGACCCAGTTGCTGGAGGTGCGGTGATGTCTGGCAAGTACACGACGATCGTCAAGGACGGCATGTGGGACAACAACGGCGTCCTTTGCATGCTGCTCGGCATGTGCCCCACCATGGCGATGACCACCAGCGCCACCAACGGCTTCGGCATGGGGCTGGCGACGGCGGTGGTGATGGCGGCCTCCAATCTGCTGGTGGCGATCTTTCGCAACTACATCACCCACGAGGTCCGCGTTCCGGTCTACATCCTGATCGTGGCCGCCATGGTGACCCTGGTCGATCTGACCATGAACGCCTGGATGCACGAACTCTACAAGGTGCTGGGCCTGTTCATCCCCTTGATCGTGTCCAACTGCCTGCCGCTGGCGCGCCTGGAAGCCTACGCCTCCAAGGAGCCGGTGCTGCCTTCGCTGATGGATGGCATCTTCATGGGCCTGGGCTTCACCCTGGCGCTCACCCTGATCGGCGCCATGCGCGAGATCGTGGGTTCCGGCACCCTGTTCGCCGACGCCTCGCTGCTGTTGGGCCCGGCCTTCAAGTTCATGGAACTGCGCCTTTTGCCTCCGGAATCCAACGTGCTGATGATGATCCTGCCGCCGGGCGGCTTTCTCGCCACCGGCCTTCTGATCGTCGGTAAGCGCATCCTCGATGTCCGCGCCGGGAAAGAGATTTCCATGGGCGGGGCGCACGCGGTCGGTTAAGGAGGCATCTATGAAGGTTGGAGTCGTCTACGCCAAGCCCGGCCGCCATGCCATGCTGAACATCGAAATCCCCGAAGGGGCGACGATCAAGCAGGCTATTGAAAAGTCCGGAATCCTGGGCCGGTTTCCCGAGATCGACCTGGGGACACAGAAGGTCGGAGTCTTCGGCAAGCCGTTGCCCCTGGAGACCGTGGTGGAGGAGGGGGCGCGGATCGAGATCTACCGCCCCATCACCGCCGACCCCAAGACCGTCCAGCGCCGTCCCAAGGCGACCGGTGAAAAGGGCGAGGCGGAGGCGTGATTCCGCCAGCGGCGGTGGTTGATGGCTCTTGGCAGGGGCCGGGCGTTGTGTATCATACCGGCCCGACCCCTCCAGGAGAGCCGCCATGAATATCCTCGAAGCCCTTACCTTCGACGATGTCCTTCTCGTTCCCGCCGAATCGGACGTGCTGCCGGCCGATGCCGATACACGCACGCGCCTGACCCGCAACGTGGAACTGGGCATCCCCCTGGTCTCGGCAGCCATGGACACGGTGACCGAAAGCGGCATGG
Organism: Magnetospirillum sp. WYHS-4; assembly: GCA_039908345.1. Lineage (NCBI taxonomy): Bacteria > Pseudomonadati > Pseudomonadota > Alphaproteobacteria > Rhodospirillales > Rhodospirillaceae > Magnetospirillum > Magnetospirillum sp. WYHS-4. The sequence continues at coordinate 25,195 of JAMOBD010000003.1, read as the reverse complement.
CCATCGCCATGGCGCAGGCGGGCGGCATCGGGGTGATCCACAAGAACCTGGAACCCGGCGAACAGGCCGGCGAGGTCCGCAAGGTCAAGAAGTTCGAATCGGGCATGGTGGTCGATCCCTTCACCATCTCCCCCGAGGCGACTCTCGCCGACGCCCTGCGCATCAAGGAAACCCACAACATCTCCGGCATTCCGGTGGTCGAGAAGAAGACCGGCAAGCTGGTGGGCATCCTGACCAACCGCGACATACGCTTCGCCGACAACCTGGAGCAGCCGGTGCGCGAGTTGATGACTTCCAATGCCGGCGAGCAGCCTTTGGTCACCGTGCGCGAGGGGGTCAGCCGCGACGAGGCCAAGCGCCTTCTGCACAAGCACCGCATCGAGAAGCTGCTGGTGGTCGACGACGACTTCCGCTGCATCGGCTTGATGACGGTGAAGGACATCGAAAAGGCCCAGCGCTATCCCACCGCCTGCAAGGACGCCCAGGGGCGCCTGCGGGTGGCCGCCGCCACCGGCGTCGGCGAGCCGGGGCTCCGGCGGGCCGAACGGCTGATCGAGGCGGGTGCCGACGTGATCGTGGTCGATACCGCCCATGGCCATTCACGGGGCGTGCTGGAAGTGGTCCGCCGCATCAAGGCCTTCAGTAACGAGGCCCAGGTGATCGCCGGGAACATCGCCACCGCCGACGGTGCCAGGGCCTTGATCGAAGCCGGGGTGGACGCGGTCAAGGTCGGCATCGGACCGGGCACCATCTGCACCACCCGCATGGTGGCGGGCGTCGGCGTTCCCCAGTTCACCGCCGTGATGGAAGCCGCCCATGTCTGCCGCGATCTGGGGATTCCCGTGATCGCCGATGGCGGAATCAAGTATTCGGGCGACCTGGCCAAGGCCATCGCCGCCGGGGCGTCTTGCGTGATGATCGGCTCCCTGTTCGCCGGCACCGACGAGAGTCCGGGCGAGGTGTTTCTTTACCAGGGACGTTCCTACAAGTCCTACCGGGGCATGGGTTCGCTGGGCGCCATGGCGCGCGGTTCGGCCGACCGCTACTTCCAGCAGGACGTGGGCGACCGTCTGAAGCTGGTGCCGGAAGGCATCGAGGGCCGTGTGCCCTACAAGGGTCCGGTCGGCGCCGTCATCCACCAGATGGTGGGCGGCCTGCGCGCCGCCATGGGCTACACGGGCAACCGCAGCATTCCGGACATGCAGACCCGCTGCCAGTTTCGCCGCATCACCACGGCGGGGTTGCGGGAAAGCCACGTGCACGACGTGACCATCACCAAGGAAGCGCCCAACTACCGTTCGGGCGATTGAAGTGACGCCGGACGCGCGGCTGCAGGCGGCCATCGAGGTGCTGGCCGAGGTCGAGGCGTCGCGCCGCCCGGCCGACCGGGTGCTGGAACTCTATTTTCGCGCCCGCCGCTACGCCGGCGCCAAGGATCGCCGCGCGGTGGCCGAAGGCGTCTATGGCGTGCTGCGCCGCCGGGCCCGGCTGGACTGGTGGCTGGAACGCCTGGGCCTGCCCGGCGAGGCCCGGACGCGGGCCCTGCTGGCGGCGTCCCTGGACGGCTATCCCCTCGACTTCCAGGGCGCCCACGGGCCCTCGCCGCTCTCGGATGCCGAACGGGCGCTGGCCGGGGTACCGGCTATCGACCATCCGGACATGCCCGAAGCCGTAGCCCTGGAATGTCCGGCCTGGCTGGAGCCGCCCCTGCGGGATGCCTTCGGGCCCGATTTCGCCGCCGCCTTGCGGGCGCTCAACCGGCCGGCACCGGTCGATCTGCGGGTCAATACCCTGAAGGCCACCCGCGAAGCCGCCCGGGCCGCTCTCGCCGCGGAAGGGGTCGAGGCCTTCCCCACGCCGCGCTCGCCCATCGGGTTGCGCCTGGCCGAACCGAAGGCCCTGGGTAGCCTGGGGGCCTTCCGCGAGGGCTTGGTGGAGGTGCAGGACGAGGGCTCGCAGTTGCTGGCCCTGGCGGTCGGGGCTGCGCCCGGCATGACGGTGGTCGACTACTGCGCCGGGGGGGGCGGCAAGACCCTGGCCCTGGGGGCCGCCATGGGCAACCGGGGACGCCTGATCGCCTGCGACAGCGACGGCCGGCGCCTCGCCAAGCTGGATGACCGCCGCCGCCGCGCCGGCCTCGGCATCGTCGAGACGTGGGTCCTGGACGGCACGGCGCCCGACCTGGCGGCCGACCGGGTCCTGGTCGACGCCCCCTGTTCCGGCACCGGCACTTGGCGCCGCGCCCCCGAGGCCCGCTGGCGCCTCGATGCCGCCGCCCTGGCGGCGCTCCGGGAGACCCAAGGCCTCATCCTGGACCGGGCGGCGGCTCTGGTGGCGCCGGGGGGATGGCTGATCTATGCCACCTGTTCGGTTCTGGCGGCGGAAAACGAGGACATCGTCGCCGCCTTCCTGGCCGCCCACCCGGATTTCGCCCTGCATCCCGTCGACGCGGCGACTCCCCACCTCCGCCTGGCCCCGCACGCCACGGGAACGGACGGGTTCTTTGCGGCGGTTTTGCGGTTTGCGGCGAACCGCTTATAATCGAGCCATGGATCGCGAAACCGCTATCGCCGAACTGAAGGCCCGCGAACGTCTTCTCCGCGCGCGGGGGGTGCGGTCGCTTTTCGGTTTTCGATGTTATCGGCATCAAACAGTTCCTGGAGGATGAACTCCAGGTTCCCGTGGACGTAACCACAAGGGGTTCGCTTCATCCGCGTCTCAGGGATCGGATCGTCGCCGAGTCGGAGCGGATATTCTGATGGCCGTTCGTTCGATCCGCTTCCGGCTCGAAGACATGGCGGAATCCCTTGCCCGTATCCACGAATATCTCAAGACCGAGCCCCTGGATTCCTTCGAAGCGAATCCCCTTGTCTACCGGGCTGTGGAACGGGAGCTTGAAATCGTGTCGGAAGCGAGCCGGCACCTTGGCGACGACATCAAAAATCAGCATCCGCGAGTCGCATGGCGGCGCTTGGCCGACATCGGGAACGTGCTTTGTCATGCCTACCAGTCGATCGAACCTGAACTTCTGCGCAAGGCGATCCGGGATGACCTTCCTGCCCATCGCCGATGCCGGCCCCTTCATGCGACGGGAACGGACGAGTTCTTTGCGGCGGTGCTCGCAAGGCGGTAGGATGGTCCCCCGTTTCCAGATAGGATGGCCGGCATGGACAGGGACGGCGACCCTCTCGATTTGATCCGCCGATTCCGGCAGCGGGCCGAAGCGGCCCTGCCGGGACGGGTGGTGGAGGTCGTTCTGTTCGGATCGCGGGCCCGCGGGGAAGCCGCCGCCGATTCCGACTGGGATGTCGCCGTATTCCTGACGGGTCAGCCAGGTTCCGCCGAACGACGGACGCTGTCCGATATCGCCTACGACTTGGTGGTCGAAACCGACCACTACATCCAGCACCTTCCGCTGCCGGCGGATCGTCGCCATGACGATACCCTGCTACTCGGCCATATCCGGCGGGACGGGATCGCCCTATGAGCCCTGAAATCGCCAACCGCCTCGCCAAGGCGCGACGCTTTCTGGACGAGGCGGAGAGAGCGGATCCCGCCACAAGTCCCCTCAGCATCGTCCACGACTGCTACTATGCCATGTTCCATATGGCTCTGGCCGTGCTTGCCGAGCGGACCGGCTCGATTCCCGTCCGCCACGGCAGCGTTATCGGGGGATTCGGCCGCTTGGTCAAAGACATGGGAGAAGAAGCCAAACGTCACGGACGTTCCTTCAATGATCTCCAGGAGCTTCGCTTGGTCTCCGACTATGCCCCCGAGAGCACCCCGACCGAAGACGATGCCTTTCAGGCTCGCCAGGCAGCCCAGGCATTCCTGGTCTTCTGCAGCGGACTCCTGGACGGCGGAAAGTGATTCATTTTCTTCCGTGTCCGCCGTCTCATCTGCTAAGGTGTCGTGCGAAGATTTCCGGAGGTCGAGAGCCGTGGCCATCCAGTTCACCAATCAGGTACCCACCGATCTGGCCGAGCACTTCATGGAGTGCGGCAAGCTGGGGCGTTACCTGACCGTCTACGACGAAAGCCGTTTCGTCATCACCGACGATTTCGGCGAACGCCATCAGGTGCTACCGGCCGCCGCCGCCATGGCGACCATTTGTTCCAAGGATCTGCTGGTGGCCCAGGCCGCCCTGATGCCGCTGGCCCGGCGGGCCGACCGCAGCTCGAGCCGCGACAAGGGCCGCTTCGAGGAATTGTTCCACCTGATCGAGCAGCAGGCCTTCTCGACCGAGGTTCGCGAATCCGCCCACCTGATGGTGGAATCCGGCTTCCGCATGGCCCGAATCAAGGCCATCGAAGCCGAACTGGGCGGCAAGATCACCCCGGCCCGCAAGCGCTACCTGACCTTCCTGGTCATCGTCCGCCAACTGACCGAAGGCAAGGTCTCGGCCGGCGCCTTCCGCGACGAGTTCATGGACTTCACCTACGCGGTGGCCGGAAAGCTGGATTTCGGTATCTACAGCTTTTGCCTGGACCGCATCTTCGGCAACGTCCGCATTCCGCTTAGCGCCAAGCAGATGCTGGTCGACGAGATCTTCAAGTACCCGCCGCTCATCCGTCGCGAATTGCTGACCAACATCCTGGTCACCAATGCCCAGCAGAACGAGTTGGGGGACCATGTTCGGGCCTGTATTCGCCGCGACCTTGACGAGAACGTGGCGATGGAGGTCTACCTCCTGGAGCAACTCAAGCTTTCCCGCCTTTCGGTCAACCAGATCGAGGACATGCTGGCCCGTCCCGCCAGCGCCGCGGTGGCGGCGTCCGCTTCGTTCTGATCTCATGGCTTTTCCGTCGCGCGGCGAGGCGACAAGGGCCGCGGCCATGGCCGTGGCGGTCTGGCGGGGCGGCGGCACCTTCGCCTTCATCCACGCCGATGGTCGGATCGACGATCTGGATTGGCCGCCGGAAGGTCGAGAACCCTGGGCCTATTTCGTGCTGCTGGCCGAGTCGCGCGGCCGTCTTTGCGAGTTGAAGGAACTGCGCCGCCGCCATCCCGAGGCCTGGCCCGCGGTGGCCGCCGCGTTTGGCCTGCCTCCCGGCGGGCCGGACGAGACGATGCGGGCCGCCGCCGTGGCCGCGCTCAACGCCCCCAAGGTCTGGACCTTGGTTCAAGGAGTGGCGGGAGCCTTGCTGGCACGCAGCCCCTTGCCCTTCGCGGAAGTGGCGGCGGCCGGCGAGAGGGTGGTGCTGTCCCCCTTCATCCCTTCGCCGGAGCCTGAGGCGCCGCCGTAGCGGCCGTCGGGGGCGGCGGGGGCGGCGGAGCGGGTTCCCACGCGGGCTCGAAGACATGGACGGGCTCGGGAATGCCCTTGAGCAGCCGGGTTCCGTGGTCGACGAACTTGATGTCCTTGCCGGCGCACATCGCCTTGACCGCTTCCGAGACGATCACTTGGTTGGGCTGGGCTGCGGCGCAGAGGCGGGCCGCCATCTGCACCGTGACGCCGAACAGGTCGTTGTTCTCCTGAATCGGCTCGCCGACGTTGAGGCCGATGCGCAACGTGAGCGGCAAATCCTTTTCGGCCCTGTTGTTTGCCGCCACCCGCTTCATGATGACCAAACCCGCCTTGACCGCGTTGGAGGTGTTGGAAAAGGCCGCCATGATGCCGTCTCCCGTATGCTTGACCTCCTTGCCGTAGTAGTCGGCCAGCACCCCCCGGACGATGCGGTTGTGGGTATGCACCACATGCTGGGCGCGAGCGTCGCCCACGGTCTGGTTGAGATCGGTGGAGCCCACCATGTCGGTGAACATCACCGCCACGGTGCCCGACTGCGATTGGTCCTCCTTCTTGGGCTTGTTCCAGCCCTGGAGGGCGGGTCCCAGGCGATGCGACCCCTCGCTGTCGCCTTCGAGGAAACAGTTCACCGCCAGGCGGCCGTGTTCGAACATCTCCATGTAGCGGGCGTTCAGCAGGTAGCTTTCGTAGGACTCGGCGAACTTGGTGGCCTGATCCGAGGGGGTGCCGAGGGATTCCACCGCTGTCCGCAGCAGCAGGGCGGTCTCCTCGCGCGGCAGGCTTTTGTCGTTGGCCAGGGATTCCACGGCACCGGCGACGAACAGGCTGACGCCGAAGCGGTTGAAGGAGTCGACCCGCGGCAAGGCTTGGGTCAGGTCGCGGAGCGCCATCTCCATGAAGGAAGACATGAGCGCCCGTTGGCCCTCGGCGGCCTCCGACATGCCGGACGCCGGAACCTCCTCGACCGGGACTTCCGAAGGGGGGTCCTCCTGAGGCGGCGGCAAGGGAGGCTCGGGAGGAACCTCCTCGACCGGCGGCGCCGGCTCCCAGTGGGTCTCCTCATCGGGAATCTCGGTTTCGGGTAGCCGTTCCACCCCCTCCGCCCTTCGATCTTCCAGCCATTTTCCGGCCGCCCGTTCCTTCAGCATGGCATCGGCGCCGCCGCCCTTCGCGGGGGGCGGCTTGGGGGCCGGGGCGGCGGCCGGCACGCGAGGCCCGAGGGTCAGGTAATCGGACAGCAGGACCACGGCGAGCGCCAGGAAGCTGAGAATGAACAGACCCATGAAAATGGTGACCAGGACGTCCGTATGGGCCTCGAAGCCCAACGTACGGCGCAAAGCCTCCAGGCGCTGCTGGGACCCCGAAAGGGCCCAGGTGACGCCGCCCGACACGACGAAGCTCAGCAAGGTGACCAGCAGGACGCGCAGGATCAGATTTCCGGCGCTTCCTCCCCCTTCACCCGCCTTGGCCTTCCTTTTCGGCTTGCGGCGCGGCTTTTCGTCGTCGTCGTCATCGTCGTCGTCGCTCTTCCGTTTGAAAAATCCATCGCCGTCGATGGCGAAGTCGTCGTCGTCGTCGTCGTCGCTATGGCCCGATCGCCCGCCGCCCCAGCCGGAACCGCCGCCGCCCCGGCCGCCGCCGCGCGAAACTGGGGGCTTGGCGGCCATTGCGGTATTGGAGCCGGGCGTGCGGTAGACGACGATTTCCTTGTAAACGCCGCTATCGGAATCGAAGGTCTCGCGCGAGACCTTGACCATGGCTCCCATGGACCGCTCGATCTCGTGGGCCTCCTCGATGCAGGCATCCTTCTGGCTTACCGGAAAGCGGGCATGGATCTCCCACCGCGAACCCAGGCGCACGGAGATCTCATAATGGGATGAATCGATTTCCGCCATCGGCCACTCGAGAACAAAGTTCCGCAAGGATATAGGCATTTGCGTCCCGACGCCAAGCCCCTGCCGAAACGACAGCAGTTCTCATTATGGCGTGGAGCGGCCGTTTCCGGAGTTGAGGGAAATGGCGGCTTGGTTCTCCGGCGATCAACCGGTAACGCCCCGCAGCCCCGCTGCAAAGCCCCGTTGCGCTTGGGGTGGTTTCGTGTATAGTCCGCGGCCTTGTTTCCCTGCCGGTCCTTCCGGGGTCCGGCTATGCCTGTTTTCCGGTAATGTGCCGGGAAAGGCTGAGACAATCCGAAGGGAGTGATCCGAAGTGCCATTCTACGAGAACGTCTTCATCGCGCGGCCGGACATCTCCGGTCCCCAGGTGGACGCCCTGGCCGACGCCTTCACCAAGGTGATCGAGGACCTGGGCGGCAAGGTCGCCAAGCGCGAGTACTGGGGTCTGCGCAATCTCACCTACCGCATCAAGAAGAACCGCAAGGGCCATTATGTGCTCTTCAACCTCGATGCCCCGCCCCCGGCGGTGCGCGAGGTGGAGCGCCAGATGCACCTGCACGAGGACGTGCTGCGCTTCCTCACCGTGCGCGTCGAGGCCCTCGAAGAGGAGCCTTCCGCCATGATGCAGAGCCGTAACATGCGCGACGAGCGTCCGGGCCGCGAGGACCGCTTCGGCCGTGACGATCGTCCGGGACGCGAAGACCGCTTTGGCCGTGACGACCGTCCGGGCCGCGGTCGCCGCGACAGCAGCGAAGTCGAGGGAGGTTTGGAATGAACGGCACTGGTGGTGGAGCGCGGCGTCCCTTCTTCCGGCGTCGCAAGACCTGTCCGTTCTCCGGCGATAACGCTCCGGTGATCGACTACAAGGACCTGCGTCTGTTGCAGCGCTACGTGTCCGAGCGCGGCAAGATCGTTCCCAGCCGCATCACGGCGGTTTCCGCCAAGAAGCAGCGGGAACTCTCGCAGGCGATCAAGCGGGCCCGCTTCCTGGCGCTCCTGCCTTACGTTCTCAAGTAAGGCGGGGGACTCGTCCGGCCTCCGGCTCGGGGGCGGGGCGGGAGGCACCATGTCGAAGCCCTTGCTGATCGTCTTGGCCGCGGGCGTCGCGAGCGCCCTGGCCTCGCTGTCGATGGCGACGGGGTCGGTGTTGGCGCTGCTGATGATGTACGTGGCGCCCTTGCCTCTGCTGCTTGCCGGTTTGGCTCTCGGGCCCCGGTTGGCAGCCTTGGCGGCGGCGGCTGGCTTCGCGGTGACGGGTCTGCTGGGCGGCACCGCCGCGGCTGCGGTCTTCGGGCTGCTGCACGCGGCGCCGGCCTGGGTGGTGGTCCGTCAGGCGCTGGCCTACCGGACGGCGCCCGACGGGACCATCGAGTGGTCTTCGCCGGGCGGCATCGTTGCCTGGTTGGCGCTGATGGCGGCGGCCATGGTGGCCGGGGCGGCGACCGCACTTTCGGGCGGCGATGGCCTGGAAGCCGCGGTGCAGGCTTCGCTGGATCAGGCGTTCCGCCAGCTGTCGCTGCCGGACCCGCTGCGCGAGGGATGGCTGGACATCCTGGTGCCGCTGTTCCCCGGTTTCGCGGGGAGCGCCTGGGTGGTGACGACGGTGGCCAACGCGGCCCTGGCGCAGGCCTTGTTGGCGCGCTCGGGACGGGCTCTCCGGCCCAGTCCGGCCTTCGCCGACCTGACCCTGCCCGACTGGGCGTCGGTGGGGCTGGTTGCGGTGGCGGGCTTGGCGGTGGCGGCGACCGCGATCGAGGCCGGCGAGTTGCGGTACCTGGGCCGCAATCTCGCGGTGGTGCTGATGGTGCCGTTCTTCTTCCAGGGGCTGGCCGTGGTGCATGCCATGGCGCGCCGGTCGATGAACGGAACGATGCTGCTGGCGGCGTTCTATCTCTTGGTTCTCGTCTTCGACGGGGCCAAACTGCTGGTGGCGGGTGTCGGAGTGTTCGAACAATGGGTGGGGATCCGGCGGCGCTTCGCCGGTCCGGTCCCGGCCCGAAAGCCAGACGATGGCGAGGAGGAGTAAGTCATGGAAGTGATTCTGCTGGAGCGCATCGAGCGCCTGGGCAAGATGGGTGACGTGGTCAAGGTCAAGCCCGGCTTCGCCCGCAATTTCCTGCTGCCGCGCAAGAAGGCGCTGAGGGCTACCGACGAGAACCGGAAGCGCTTCGAGGCCGAGCGTGCCCAGTTGGAGGCCACCAACATCAAGCGCCGCGACGAAGCCCAGTCCATCTCGGGCAAGGTCGACGGGATGATGGTGTCCCTGATCCGCCAGGCCGGCGAAGCGGGGCAGCTCTACGGGTCGGTGAGCGCCCGCGACGTGGCCAGTGCGGCGACGGCCGCCGGCGTGACCATCGCCCGCCACCAGGTCGAACTGGGACACCCGATCAAGACGCTCGGCCTGTTCGGCGTCAAGGTGGCCCTGCACCCCGAGGTGACGGTGACCATCAAGGTCAACGTCGCCCGTTCGCCGGACGAGGCGAAGATCCAGGCCGAGACCGGCAAGGCCCTGGTGGCCGAGTCGGAGCGGCGCGAAGTCCACGTCGAGGAGTTCTTCGAGGAAGAAGCCCCCGAGGAGGTCGTCGAGACCGCCGAGGAAGCCGCCTCCGCCGAATAGCGGGGAGGATGGCGCCGCGACCGAACGCGATGGCCGGGCAACGTCCCGGTCATTTGCGTTTGGCGGCAATGGGTTCCAGGGCGATGAGTCCTGGCAGGAAACGGGGCGCAACGGCGCAGGGCACGGGCTGAACCGTGCCGCCGCGCCTTGCGCGCTTCGCGTCGATGGCCTATAAGACTGGCCTGGAGCGCGGGTGTAGCTCAATGGTAGAGCAGAAGCTTCCCAAGCTTACGACGAGGGTTCGATTCCCTTCACCCGCTCCAACAAAATCAAATGCCTGGCGACTTGCGTCGATCCTGTCTCGTACGGGCGGAACGAAGCCCGTGAGGACGACCCGCCAAGTATAACCATCTCCAGGCAGACAGCGGACGGTATCGGGTATCAGCGGATACGACCGGCGGGGAAGGCGATGGTTACCGTGGTTCCCCTGCCGACCTCGCTATGCACGTCCAGGGTTCCCCCGTGCAGCGAGACCAGGGATTGTGTGATGGGCAGGCCCAGGCCGACCCCGTCGATCCGGCGGATGTAGGCCGACTCGACTTGTTCGAAGGGCTTCATGATGCGTTGCATGTCGGCCGGCGCGATACCGATTCCGGTGTCGATCACCTGCAGCACGTAGGCGTCGGGATTGACTTGGGTGACCAGCCGGACGGTGCCGCCGGTACCGGTGAACTTGACCGAATTGGTCAGCAGGTTGAGCAGGATGCGCTTGAGCGCCGTCTCGTCGGCGAACAGGCGGGGCGTGTCGGTGGGAACCTCGTTGACCAGTGCGACCCCGCCGGCTTGGGCACGGTCGGCAACCAGGCGCAGGGTGGCGTCGCCGGCCAGGTGCATGTCGACCTCTGTCTCGTGCAGCATCATCCGGCCGGCCTCGATCTTCGACAGATCCAGGATGTCGTTGATCATGGTCAGCAGCAACAGCCCGCTGTCGTGAATGTCGCGCGAGTATTCCCGGTACTTGTCGCCGCCGAGGGTGCCGAACATCTCGTCCTTCAGCACTTGGCTGAAGCCGATGATGGCGTTCAGGGGGGTACGCAGTTCGTGGCTCATGTTGGCCAGGAATTCGGACTTGGCGCGGCTGGCGTGTTCCGCGTGGGTCTTGGCGCGCCAAAGGTCGCTTTCCGCCTGCTTGAGGTCGTCGATATCGGTCATGATGGCGAAATAGCCGAGCACCGAGCCGTCCTCGCAGCGATGGGGGACATAGTGATAGCGCAGGTAGCGCCGTTCCTCGGTCGGGTGGGCGGATTGCTGCTCGAAGCGTTGTTCCTCGCCGCGCAGGGCGGCGCGGATGTAAGGCCGAAGCAGCTCGTAGCGTCCGGCCCCGACAACGTCCTTCACCCGCCCGCCCATCACCTGATCGCGGGGGCGGACAAACCAGTCGCAGTAAGGCTGGTTGCAGAAGCGGATGCGTTCCCCCGCGTCGACGTAGGAAATCAGAACCGGCGCGGAATCGGTGATGTAGCGCAGCCACTCCTCGCGCGCCTTCAACTCCTTCTGGGTGGTGCGTATCTCGGTCTCGTCAAGGAAGGTCATGATGGCGCCGGAAGGCTTTTCGTCGCGTACCTTGTAGGGCTGCAGGCGCATGCGGTAGATCAGGCCGTTGGCCTGGATTTCCTCTTCTTCCGCCTTGCCGCTGACAACCACGCGGGCCAAGCGGCCGCGCAGGTCCTGGGTGTCGGCGTAGCTGGGCACCGAGGTGATGGTCTGGCCGATGTCGGAAGGCAGCAGCCCGAACAGCCGCACCGCGGGCGGCGTGTAGCGGGTGATGCGCAGGTTGCGGTCGACCACCACCATCGGATTGCCGATGCTGTTCTGGATGTTTTCCAGGTCGTTGTTGGCTTCGGCCAGTTCGGATGTGCGAACCTGCAGCTCCTCGTTGACCGTGGTCAGTTCCTCGTTGGTGGACTGCAGTTCCTCGTTGGAGGTTTCGAGTTCCTCGTTGGAGGATTGCAGTTCCTCGTTGGCGGCCTGCAGCTCCTCGTTGAGGGCCTGCAACTCCTCATTGGAAGTCTCCAGTTCCTCGACCACCGTCTGCAGGTTCTCCTTGGTGGCGACCAGTTCCTGTTCCAGTTCCGCGATGCGGCTTTCGGCATCGCGGTCGCTGATGGCGCGGTCGACCGCGTCGGCCGACGCGGCGACCCTTTCCATTTCGCAGGAGACCAGGTAGAGCGACTCCTTGCCGCCTTCCATCGCCAAGGGCCGGATGACCAGCCGCGCGACGGCCTCGCCGTCCGGCACCTTGAGGCGCTTGCGGGTGCCGTGCACCGGCGCCCCCTCGCGGGTGGCGCGATGCACCAGGACCCGCACGTCGGTGCGGAAATCGGGGATGATGAGGCGCGACAGGTTCATTTCCGGCTTGCCCTTGGGCAGGCGCAGGAAGGTCTCGGCGCTGTCGTGGATGTGCAAGATGTCCAGGTTGTCGTTGACGATCACGCTGGGCGGGGCATAGGCCTTGATGAAGGAATCCTTCATCAGGTCCAGGTAGGAGACCTGGCGCGGCGCGGTGTCGTGCACCATCGGATAGGCGGTGGCCGGGCGGAATTGGCCGAACAGCGGCGCCCCCAGCTTGGCGGACGGGCCGAAGCGCTTCTTGAAGATCTTGGAGGCGCTTTTGACCGGGCGGAAAAGCTCGGTCCCGTGGCCGACCGATTCCGACTTGCCCAGGAACATGTAGCCTTCCGGATTCAAGGCGTAATGGAAGATCGACATGACCCGGCTTTGCAGGTCGGCGTTGAAGTAGATCAGCACGTTGCGGCAACTGACCAGGTCGACGCGGACGAAGGGAGGGTCCTTGGCCAGATCCTGGCGGGCGAAGACGACCATCTCGCGTAGGTGCTTCTTAACTTGGTAGCTCTGGGCCATCTGGTCGAAAAAGCGGGTGATGTATTCGGGCTTCAGGTTCTCGACCGTGGTTTCCGAATAGATGCCCTTGCGGGCATGGGCCATGGCGTCCAGGTCGATGTCGGTGGCGAAGACCTGGATGTTGTAGAAGGTCTTGAGGTTCTTCCCCAGACGTTCTTCCAGCATCATGGCGATGGAGTAGGCTTCCTCGCCGGTGGCGCAGCCGGGAATCCAGATGCGAATGGAATCGCCCGGCTTCTTGACCTTGAGTATCTCGCCCAGGGCCAGATCCAGGTCGGCGAAGGCCTCGGTATCGCGGAAGAACGAGGTCACCGAGATCAGGATGTCCTTGCACAGCAAGTCCAACTCGGTCGGGTTGCGACGCACGAAATCCAGGTAGGATTCCACCGATTCGATGCGGTTGGCGGCCAAGCGGCGTTCCAGCCGGCGGTGGACGGTGCTCATCTTGTACTGGGAGAAGTCGATATTGGTCTTTTTCTGCACCAGGCGGAAGATCTCGGCCACCGTGTCGCGGGCGGCGGGTTCCGGGGTCGCCGGCAGGGCGGGACGCGGGAACTGGGTGATGGAGGCCAACTCGCCGCCGATCTTGTCGGGGGTGAGCAGCATATCGATGCAGCCCGTCTCGATGGCGGCGCGCGGCATGCCATCGTATTTGGCCGATTCCGGTTCCTGGGCGATGGTGAAGCCACCCGCCGCCTTGATGGCACGGATGCCGTGCGCGCCGTCGGTGCCGGTGCCGGACAGGACCACGCCGATGGCGTCCTGGCCCTTGTCCTCGGCCAGGGAGACGAAGAAGACGTCGACGGAAGGCTTGGGGCCGACCGGCGAGGAAGGCTCGCGCAGCCAAAGGGTGGAATTCTTGATCCGCACGTCCTTGTTGGGCGGCGTGATGTAGATGGCGTTGGGCTCGATCTTCTGGCCGTCGGTAATTTCCACCATGCCGAGCTTTGTTTCGCGCCCCAGCAACTGGGCCAGCATGCTGCGGTACTGCGGCGACAGGTGCTGGACGATCACGTAGGCCATGGCCGAGGAGGCGGGCAAGCTCGCCACGAAGGGCCGTAGCGCCTCCAGTCCGCCGGCCGAGGCGCCGATGCCGACCACATAGAGCTCCCCGGTCCGCGCCACTGCCGGAGACGGCGGCGGGCCTTCCTCCTTGCCCTTTGCCTTACCCGAGCGAGCCCCCCGACCGGGCTCCTTGGTAGATTTTGTCATATGTTGTTTCAACCCGTATGGCTGGTTGCCAGTTCTTATTACCATAACAAGATTGGAATACTATACCATTCGGCCGCTAGCGGCTACTATAGTCGCTGGCGGTTCCGGCAACTGGAGGCACGAAGGGCTCGCATGGGGGGGAAGCGGTTGGACGACGGGGACGGCTTGGCGGACGACGCCGCCCACTGGCGTGCGGAAGCCGAGCGTCTGCGCGTCCGCGTCGAGCATATGAAGGAGATCGAGGATCGCCTGGGGGAGACCCTGCAGAATCTCGAAATCCATCAGGAGGAACTGCGGACCCAGAACGAGGAATTGCGCGAATCGCAGCGGGTGCTTCAGGACGTCACCCGCAAATACTACAGCCTGTTCCACAATTCTCCGTCGGGCTATGTGGTCCTGGATTCGCATCATCGCATCACCGACGTGAACTTCGCGGGGGCCGGTCTCCTGGGCCGCGAGGTGGCCCATGTGGTGGGCAAGCCCTTGTTCCTGTTCGTCGCGCCGGAATCGCGCCGTGCCCTGGAAGATCATCTGCGGGATGCCGGAAGCGGCGGTACTCCGCCCGTCGAGGTGGTCCTCGGGATGGCCGAAGACCAGCCGGCCGTCGCCCTGTTCGAAACCTGCGTGCTGGAGGCCGAGGGCGGAGAATTCAAGAGGCTCCTGGTCAGCATCGTCGATATCACGGCGCGCCGGTCCGCCGAACGAAAGCTGGAAGAGGCAATGGACCAGCTCACGCGGTCAAACCAGGAACTCAAGCAGTTCGCTTTCGTCGCCTCCCACGATCTGCAGGAGCCGCTACGCACCGTCATCACCTACCTGCAGCTTCTGGAGCGTCGCTACGGCACCAGCCTCGAAGACGAAGGGCGGGTGTTCCTTGATATCGCCGTCGGGGGAGCCAAGCGTCTTCGGGCCTTGGTGCAGGACCTGCTGGCCTATTCGCGGGTCGATACCCAGGTGGCGGCCTTCGATCATGTTCGGGGCGACCAGGTCGTCACCAACGTGCTGCGCGATTTGTCGGCGGCGGTGGAGGAAGCCGAGGCGAGGGTGAGCTTCGATCCCTTGCCCAGTTGGTACGGCGATGCCGGCCAGCTTGGCCAAGTCTTCGCGAACCTGATCGGCAACGCCATCAAGTACCGCCATCCGGAACGCCCGCCCCAGGTCCATCTGGCGGTCGAAGACCAGGGGCCCCATTGGATCGTCACGGTGGCCGACAACGGCATCGGGATCGAACCCCAGTATTACCAGCGCATCTTTCTGGTCTTCCAGCGTCTGCATACCCAGGAACAGTTCAGCGGAACCGGCATCGGCCTGGCGATCTGCAAGAAGATCGTGGAACGTCACGGGGGACGTATCTGGGTGGAGTCGACCCATGGGGAAGGCAGCCGCTTCCGCTTCTCCCTGCCCAAGGCGCCGCGTGGGTAGCCGACGTCAGGTTTCCGCCAGTTCCCTCAGCATCTCCAGCGCCGCGGCCACCGATTGCCGTCGCACGGCGTCCCGGTCTCCGGAAAACACCATCCGCCGGTGGAGGGTCGGCCCGCCGCGCCGGATCGCCGCCACGTGGACCAGTCCGACGGGTTTGATTTCGCTTCCTCCGCCCGGTCCGGCGATTCCGGTCACCGCCACCGACAGGTCCGCCGTGGAGTGGGCGAGAACGCCTTCGCCCATGGCACGGGCCACGGTCTCGCTGACCGCGCCGGGGTTGGTCAAGATATCCCATGGTACGCCCAGCATGGCGGCCTTGGCTTCGTTGGCATAGGTGACGAATCCCCGTTCCACCACGTCCGAGGAACCGGGGATCGCGGTCAGAACGGCGGCGATCAAGCCGCCGGTGCAGGATTCCGCCGTCGCCACCTTTAGGCCGCGTCCGCGGCAGGCCGCCAGGAGGGCTTCCGCCTGGGCCAGGAGGGCATCATCTATCGTAAAGCTCATGCCAGTCCCCATGCGATTCCGTATAGAGCCGCCCCTGCGTAGAGGCCGGCCAGCATGTCGTCCAGCATGACGCCCAGGCCGCCTCCGACTTCGCGGTCCGCCCAGGACACCGGCCAAGGCTTGAGGATGTCGAACAGGCGGAACAGTGCGAAGCCGATCAGGTAGAGTAGGGGGTCGGGCGCCACGGCCAGGAGGGCCAGTCCCTGGCCCGCCACCTCGTCGATCACCACGGCGCCCGGATCGTCGGTCCCGGTGGCTCGCATATAGGCTCCCGCCGCCCAGATCCCGGCCACGAAGACCGTCGCAACTCCCGCCGCCAGTCCCCAGGGGCCCGCCCACGCCGCCAGGCTCCAGGCCAGCGGCAACGACGCCAGGGACCCCCAAGTGCCGGGCGCACCGGGCAGCCGCCCGACACCAAACCAGGTGGCCAGGAGCGTCGCGGGAGACGAATTGGAAAATCCTGGTTCGATCATGAGTTATGGGCTGTCCTTCATGTGGAGGTTTTGCCTGAGGAAATCAGGACTTGCAAGGTTCGACTCCAGTAGCTACCGTCTTCCCTGGCAGCGCGAAGGAAAGATCAAGACCACGCAACGTGGCGGGCGCGCCACCTAAGGGGGCTCGAGGCGGCCCCCCCCGGATGCCGTCGGGGACGGCATGCGGTGGGTGTGTGGTGTGGTGTTAGAGAGGGGTTCGCATGACCGACGGGTACGAGTGGCAGTCCCGGTTGGACCGGGTTCGTGCCAAGATTCGCGAGTATTTCCCTGAAAGACAGTTCGTCCTGCGTACGGAGGGGCGGGTATCCTTCGTCCGCCTGTCGCCACGCATCCAGATGATGGGCCTGGCGGTCGTCGTGGCCCTGGGCGGCTGGGCGACCTTCGCCACGGTGAACTACGCGATCTTCGACCGCATCCTCGAATCCAAGGAAAAGCAGATCGCCAACACCCGATTGGCCTACCGTGGCCTGCTCGACGAAGTTTCCACCTATCAGAAGAAGTTCGGGGCGATTTCCGCCGACCTGGAAGCCAATCACGGCGTGATCCTGGGGTTGGTCGAGCAGAACGCCTCGTTGCAGCAGAGCCTGCGCTCCGTCGAGACCCAATTGGTGGCGACGGAACGGGACCGCGAGCATATCCTCTCGGCCCGAGAAGGCCTGAAAAACAGCCTGTCTTCCCTGAAGGATCGCCTGCACCATCTGAACAACAACAACTTCGCCCTCAAGGAGAATCTCACCACCATCGAGGAAAGTCTCCAGGGCGTGGTGGCCGAGCGCGACCGCGCGCTCCGCGAAGGGCGGGAACTCAAGAAGCACCGCGATGCCCTGGAAAGCCGGTTGTCCGAAATCCAGGAGACGGAAAAGGGCGCGGTCCAGAAGCTGATGGACCACACCATGACTTATATCGACAGTATGGAGAAGGTGGTCGAACTGGCCGGCCTGGACGTCAACCGCCTGCTGGACGGCGATGCCGACAGCACCCGCAACATGGGCGGTCCGTTCGTCGAAGTGAAGCCGGAGCCCGACACCTTGCCGGGCGCCCAGCTCAAGAATAGCCTGGATACACTGGATGCACGTCTGGAGCGTACCGCTGCCTTGCAGGGCCTGATGAAGCGCCTGCCTCTGGCGGCGCCCATGGACAGCTTCAACCTGTCCAGCGGGTTCGGCAAGCGTCGCGATCCGGTCAACAAGCGCTGGGCCATGCACTATGGCCTCGACCTGACCGGCGCCCAGAAGTCGCCCATTTATGCGACGGCGCCGGGAAAAGTGATCTTCGCCGGGTGGAAGGACAAGTACGGCCGGCTGGTGGAAATCGACCACGGTGCGGGCATCATCTCCCGGTACGGCCACTTGGAGCGTATCTTCGTCAAGCAGGGCCAGGATATCGACTTTCACGAGAAGGTAGGGCTTTTGGGCAATACCGGCCGCACCACCGGCATGCATCTGCACTACGAGGTTTCCTTCAACGGCAAGCCCAAGAATCCTTTGAACTTCATCAAGGCCGGCCGGCATGTTTTCAAAGAGTAGCAAGCCGTCCGCCAAGGCCGGGGCCAAGCCTCCCGTCCAACCGGCGCGTGCGGCGACTCCGTCCATCATCTCGACGGACCTGCGTATTGTCGGCGACCTCAACAGCGACGGCGAGATCCAGGTGGACGGGGCGGTCGACGGCGACATCCGTTCGCGGGTCCTGCTGGTCGGCGAGACGGCGCACATCAAGGGCGAGATCATTGCCGACGCGGTGCGCGTGCATGGTCACGTCAACGGCCAGATCAAGGCCAATACCGTCAGCCTGGCGACGACCGCCCATGTCATCGGCGATATCCTCCATGAAAATCTTTCCATCGAAAAAGGCGCCTTCCTGGAAGGGCACTGCCGCCGGATGAACGAGCGTGTCGACCTTTCGGAAGGTGCGGGAAAGATCACCTTGCTTCTGAAGGGTACGGAGCAGGACATCCTGCCCATTCCCGAAAAGGCCTGATATCTCCATGCCTTTGGCCGGCATCAAGGCCTGCGTGTTCGATGCCTACGGCACCCTGTTCGACGTGGCGGCGGCGGCCAGGCGTTGCGCCGACGCTCTGGGCGGCCGGGCCGACGACTTGGCGGCGCTGTGGCGGACCAAGCAACTCGAATACACCTGGCTGCGCAGCCTGATGGGCACGCCCTACCGGGACTTCTGGCAGGTGACCGGCGACGGCCTGGACTTCGCCATGGCCCGCCTGGGCGTGGCCGACGCCGCCCTGCGCGGGCGGCTGATGGACCTTTACTTGAACCTGGACGCCTATCCCGACGCCAAGGAGACCCTGAAGCGCCTCAAAGGCTCCGGCATGGCCACCGCCATTCTGTCCAACGGATCGGCCGGCATGCTCGGGGCCGCCACCACCACGGCGGGGCTGTGCAAGCTGCTGGACCGGGTATTGTCGGTGGACGAGGTCGATATCTACAAGCCCCATCCCTCGGTTTACCAACTGGCCTGCGACCATCTGGGCGTGGCGGCGGGGGAGGTCTGCTTCGTTTCTTCCAACGGCTGGGACATCGCCGGAGCATCCTGGTTCGGATTCCAGTGCGTCTGGATCAACCGCGCCGGCCAGCCGCCGGAGCGCCTGCCGGGGGGGGCGCAGGCGGAAATCCGGGCCTTGGCCGACCTGCCGCCCCTGCTGGGGCTGTGATGGTCGACTTCCGTGAACGCCGCTTCACGTCACGGGACGGCCTGTCCCTTTATTTCCGCGACTACGGCGATCCGCTTTCGAGGGCGACTCCGGTTCTCTGCCTGGGGGGCCTGACCCGCAATTCCAAGGACTTCCACGGCCTGGCGCTGTGGCTGGCGGGGCAGGGGCGGCGGGCGGTCTGCCCCGACCTGCGCGGGCGCGGCCGGTCCCAGTACGATCCCGACTGGAGAAACTACCATCCGGCGACCTATGTCGACGACCTCCGGCACCTGCTGGCGGTGGCCGGCCTGCATCGGGCGGTCGTCGTCGGCACCTCCCTGGGCGGGGTGCTTGCCATGGCTTTGGGGGCCGCCCAGCCGGCGGCCCTGGTCGGGGTGGCGCTGAACGACGTGGGGCCCGTGGTGGCGCGCGGGCCCCTGGCGCCCATCGTCGCCTACATGGCGGACGACCGTCCGCTGGCGTCGTGGGACGAGGCGGCGGCCAAGCTGCGGGCCACCTTCCCAGATTGGCCGGCCCATAGCCCCGAGGAATGGCTGGCGGTGGCCCGCATCACCTACCGCGAGACGCCCGAAGGCCTCCGCCACGATTGGGACCCCAATCTGGTGCGGCCCCTGCTGGCCGAGGCGGGGGCGGGGGACGTGAAACTCTGGCCTCTGTTTCACAGCCTGGATCGGATTCCGCTGCTGGTCCTGCGCGGCGAGACGTCGGCCATCCTGCCGTCCGCGCTGCTGGAGGCGATGGCTGCCGCCCGACCGGATCTGCGCCGGGCCGTGATCCCCAACGTCGGCCACGCCCCCGGCTTGGCCGAACCGGAAGCCCGTGCCGCCCTGGCGGAATTCCTGGAAAAGATTCCCTAGTCCGGCTATCATGGCTATCCGGATAGCTATCTTGGGATGGGCCATGGCAGAAGTATCGATCGCCGAAGCGAAGAACCATCTGCCACGCTTGGTCCAGCGGGCCGAGGCGGGCGAGCCGGTTCGCATCACCCGGCGGGGGCGGCGGGTGGCAGTCCTGTTGTCGGAACGGGAGTTCGAACGCCTGAACGCGCCGCGCGAGGGACTGGGTGTCTTCCTTGGACGTTGGCGGGCCGAGATGGCGGTTCGGGGCATCGAGTTCCCTGCGGGTCCGGAACTTGAGGGATTACGGGACAACGGCGGGCGGCCGGCGCCGGACTTGGCATGACGCTCGCCTATCTGCTCGATACCAATGTGATCTCCGAACTGGCGCGACGCGAGCCGGTACCAGGAGTCGAGGGGCGGGTGGTGGCCCATCAGGCGGTTGCCGCCATCTCCGCGCCCACAGTGGAGGAACTGGTTTTCGGGGTGGCGCGCCTCCTGCCGTCGGCCAGGCGGGAAATGCTGGATCGTTGGTTGGAAGGGATTCTCGCCGGTTTCGATCTGTTGCCCTTCGACGCCAAGGCCGCGCTGTGGCTGGGCCGCGAACGGGCAAGGCTGGCTTCCCTTGGCCGGACCGTGGGGCGGGCCGACGGGGAGATTGCCGCCATCGCCGCCACCAACGGACTGATCCTGGTGACCCGCAATCTGGCTGGAAAACTGGTTTGACTCCTGACCTTGCGGCCTGACCAAGGCGGCGCTATGTTCGGCGCCTTGTTCGCAATGCACCAGAGGCTGCCATGTTCCAGGGTTCCATCCCCGCGCTCATCACCCCCTTTGCCGACGGCCGGGTGGATGAGAAGGCGTACCAGGCCTTCATCGACTGGCAGATCGGGGAAGGCAGCGACGCCGTCGTGAGGGCGCGTTCCCGTCATCGCCGGCACGGGCTCCAATTCCACCGACGAGGCCATCGACCTGACCCGCCATGCCCAGAAGGCCGGGGCCGCCGCCGCCCTGATCGTCGCGCCCTACTACAACAAGCCGACCCAGGAACATCTCTACCGCCACTTCAAGGACATCCACGACGCCACCGACATCCCCATCCTGCTCTACAACGTGCCGGGGCGGACGGTGGTCGAAATCGGCGTGGAGACGGTCGGGCGCTTGGCCAAGTTGCCGCGCGTCGTCGGCATCAAGGATGCCACCGCCGATCTCAACCGGCCGGCCCTGATCCGCCTCGCCGCCGGCCCCGATTTCTGCCTGCTGTCGGGCGAGGACGGCACGGCGCTGCCCTTCCTGGCCGCGGGCGGGGTGGGCTGCATCTCGGTGACTGCCAACATCGCGCCGCGCCTTTGTGCCGACATGCAGCGCGCCTGGCGGGACGGCGATATCAAGAAGGCCCAGGACCTGCATGTCCGCCTGGCGCCGCTTCATGCCGCCATGTTCTGCGAGGCCAGCCCCGGCCCGGTCAAGCATGCCGCCAGCCTGCTGGGCAAGTGCGCCGCCGATTGCCGTGCGCCGCTCTACGGCATTGCGGAAGCGAGCCGCAAGAAGGTGGAGGACGCCCTGCGCCAGGTGGGCGTCATCGGGTAGATGACCAAGGACAAGAAGACCGTCGGCACCATCGCGGCCCAGAACCGCAAGGCGCGCCACGACTTCTTCATCGAGGAGACCTTCGAGGCCGGCATCGTGCTCGCCGGCACCGAGGTCAAGGCCTTGCGCGCCGGCCACGCCTCCATCGCCGAGTCCTATGCGGCGGAGCAGGGGGGAGAACTCTGGCTGGTCAACGCCCATATCCCCGAATACCAGAACGCCGGCCGCCACCTGACCCACGAGACCCGGCGGCCGCGCAAGCTGCTGCTGCATCGGCGCCAGCTCGAAAAGCTGATCGGCGCCGTTCAGCGCCAGGGGATGACCATGGTGCCGCTCGACATACACTTCAACGCCCGCGGGATGGCCAAGGTGACCCTCGCGCTGGCCAAGGGCAAGCATAACGTCGACAAGCGTCACGCCATCAAGGACCGCGACTGGCAGCGCCAGAAGGCCCGCATCATGCGGGACCGGGGCTAGGGGGATGGCCGGAGACAAGCCCTGCCTGCCGCCCGGCCAGTACCGCACCGACGATTGGCCGGTGCTCGACCTGGGCGTCCAGCCGGCCATCGACCGCAAGGACTGGCGATTGACCGTCGCCGGGCTGGTGGAAAACCGGATCGACTGGAACTGGGACGCCTTCATGGCCCAACCCCAGGTGACGATGACCACCGACATCCATTGCGTCACCACTTGGTCGCGCTTCGACAACGCCTGGGAAGGGGTGACGGGCCGCCACCTGCTGGCGGTGGTCAGGCCCAGGCCGGAAGCCCGGTTCATGATCTTCCACGGCCACGACGGCTACACCACCAACGTGGCGCTGGCCCGCTTCGACGCCCCCGACACCATCCTGGCCCATACCTGGGAAGGCCAGCCCATCGGCCGCGAGCACGGCGGCCCGGTGCGGCCGATCATCCCTTCGCTCTATCTCTGGAAGAGCATCAAGTGGCTGAAGCACATCACCTTCACCGACAAGGACGCGCCGGGTTACTGGGAGGTGAGGGGCTACCACAACGAGGCCGATGTCTGGAAGGAAGAACGGAACGGCTGATCGCAACCCTTACTTGACCAACATTCCGTCCTAAGGCAGGCTGGCGACAGGCGGGGAGGATGGGGTTGCATTTCGACGACGACGGCATGCGGGCGGAAGCCGAGGCCTGGGCCGGGAGCGCGTCGCCCCAGGTCGGAGCCATGGGCGCCAACCTGCGTTGCGAGGAACGGGTGGCCGAGGCGCGGCGCAAGGCCTACGAGGGCTTGGCCGGCGCGGGCAGCCTGACAGGCCGCCACAAGCGATATCTGGGGAATGCCATCTCTGTCGAAAGGGGGAGGGTGCCGGATACCTTCCAGCCCACCAACGACCTTGCCCTTACCCCGGCGATCGAAGGCAACCAGCGGCTCGTCCGGGTGGAGAACCTGGGATTCTGGGTGGACGAACTCGGATTTGCCGGCGACCGGCCGGGATTTCTGCATCGCTTCGCCGCCCTGAAGACGGCTTCCGGCGGCGCGGAGGGCCCACAGGCAGCCATGCTGCTCGGCAAGTTCTTCGCCGAGTGGAACGAGAAGCGCGACGCCCGCCCCATGTTCGCCGCCTTTCGCGACGAACTGCAGGCCGAGATCGCCGCGCCCGACTGGGGGCGTTTCCTGCCGGCCCGTCTGGGCATCGTCTTTCCCAACCCGCCGCTGTTGCTGGGCCTGATGGTCTATCGCGTCGCCGAGGTCCTGGGCGCCTGTCCGGAAGCCGATCACGGCCGCTGCTTTGCCGCGCCCACGGTGTTGGACAGGCATTTCGATCCGCTGTTCCATCCGGCACCGCACACGGCACCGCCGCGCCAGGGCGCCCCGCTGGACCTGACCGGCAAGGCGGCCGGCCTTGTCGCCGAGGTGCTGCATCGCCACATTCCCTATACCCTCGGCCATCTGGTTGCGGTACAAGAAGTAGTCGATCCGGTTGGCGAGGGCGACCTCGACGCCTTGCGGGCCCGCCACATGGGGCTGCTGCGGGGCGGGCGGCCGGGCTTTTGCGCATGACGGGCACGACCATGGGTTTCCTGGCCGAACAGGCTTGGTGGGCGGAATTCGAGGCCGATCCGGAAGGACGGCTGGACGATCTGCTGGATGGCGAACTGGTCGTCGAGTCCCTGGCGGGCATCGACCCCGGCCAGGCCCTGGTGGCGTTGTTCCGCCCCCTGGCGGCGGCCGGCGACACCCGTCTCGACCGGCTGGACGAACAGCTTCTCGCCTGGTTCCGGGCGCGCCTGGGCGACAGCCCGGAAGCCATCGCCGCCTATGGCCGCAACGCCTACGTCATCCGCGCCCAGGAAGCGCTCGGCACCGTTCTGCGCCTGCCCCTGGTCCGCAGCCGCCGCGGCCTGGCGGAAGGCTTCGACGAATTCACCCCTTGGACGGAAGGGGTCCGTTCCGACGGTGCCCGCGACCTGCGCCGCGACTACTGGCGGCTGCTGGCCCGCAGCCAGGAAAGCCGCCGCCTGCTGGGGCTGTGGTACGAACTCTGCGAACAGGCGGGGCGGCGCTATCCGGAAAGCTACCTGGATTTGGGCCTGGCCGGGCTGCGCGGCCTGCCCTGGCCGGAGACCGGGCCGGAACCGGGCGACGAACTGCTGCACGGCCTGGCCCGCTGGGCCCGCCGGCTGGCGGACAGGCCGGCGGACAAGGCCCGCTTCCTCGACCAATGGCACCTGATCGTCGCCCAATACCCGCGCGGCCCCGCCTATTGGCCGGAGCGCCTGGAAAACCTGCTGCCGGGCTACGGCAAGGCCCCCTTCGTCGCTTGGTGGCGGGAGGAACTGGGGTTGGCGGAAAGGGCGCCGACGAATAACTGGGAACCGTCGAAAGCGGATACCGACTCTTTCCTGAAGAAGATCGCCAAGCTATCCGGCGAGGCGCTGCGGTCGGAAGTCGACAAGTATCACGACAAGCATGAAGCCTATGTGGCGCGGACCGGCGACCGCTTCCACCTGCCCATGTCCCTCAACCGGGTCGGCAACGCCGTCCTGGAGAAGGCCCCGGCCCTGGCCCTGCGGCTGGCGCGGACGGCCCTCGAGCACGAACCGAACAACGAACACTGCCGGGCCCTCTGGGCGGAAGCCCTGATCGGGCTGGTCCACCGCCCGCTTTCCCGACGATGATGTTTCCCGAAATGCCCTCGCCAACCTGCTGGCCCGGCGAGGCCGGACGGCGGAAGCGGAGGCTCTTTACCGCGAAACCATGCGCCGCTTCCCCGACGACCGTCACTCCCGTTTGGATTTGGGATTGCTGCTGGTCCGATTGGGGCGACGCGAAGGTGCCGAAGCCTTGTCGCGGGAACTGGAGCGGATGGGAGATTCCGGGGCCGACACGATCAAAGCCTGCTTGGCCGGCGCCAAGGGCACCGAGAAGCCCAGCCTGTCGCCCAAGCCGGCATTGGACATCGCCGCCTGGGCGGGGCTCAAGGCCGATGCGGCGGCTGTGCGCTGCGATTTCCTGCTGTCGGACGGCTTCGCCAAGGGCAAGGGGCTGGTGCTGTCCACCCCGGCGGTGCGGCAAAGCCTTCAGGCCGAGGCCCGCGCCAAGCTGGCCGACCTGATCCAAAAGCGGCCCGGCCACCCCGTGGTGCGGCTGATCGCCCAGCGCCACGGCGTCATGCCGGCCGGCAAAGCCATGCCGCTACCGGACGAGGTTTCCCCCGACGACTATCCCCTGCGTCTGGAACTGGCCCGGCAAGCCAAGGAGCTGCGCGACTTCCCGGCCCTATTCGAGCACTTCGCGGCGGAACGGCCGCTCACCGCCGTCCTCTGGCTGCTGGACGACCATACCGCCGATCCGCCCGCCGGATTCCTGGCCGGCTGGCTGC